>NZ_JABKCA010000083.1 GCF_013166655.1 Lentimicrobium sp. L6 | reverse complement strand
TATGATATGGAGAAAGACGATCAATTAGCTCTGTTTTTATAATCGAACTCGGGTTCAAAATAATTGGCAGTTTCAAATGGAAACTTAATAAAAATGAAAAGACAATTATCATCAAAAGACATTAAAGACTTAAAATACCAATGTAGGATGGGCTATATCATCCCCTTTTTCTTTTTTATGATTGGTTCATTTTTAGTTCTTGCTATTCTTGATTTCTTTTTGCTTGATACTCCTTTAAAAAATGAGTTTATGGCTCTTACCCTCATAGCTATGTTTGCGATCTCAATTCTGATTAATTATCAAATGAATAGAAAATATTTAATTGATATTAGAAATAATGAAAAAGTACTAATACCTAAAACCATACAAAGAAAAGAGTCCAAAACAGATTATGAAGCCGGAAGTGGTAATAGGTCTACCCTACCACACAATAATCCAATGAAGAGTTTTATACACTACAGTTTAATCATTGAAAATACTAGATTTCGAGTGGACAAAGAGTTGTTTGAAAGCTGTAAAGATGGCGATGAAGTGTTTTTCCATATGGCACCAAAAAGCAATTTCCGATTGAGTATTCAATTAAAATAGATTTGGAAATCATTGCTTAGTTGTATTTACAGAACGCTGCGCCGCAGCTCAATAAAAAACATGAGCATGCTTTTTATAAATAGATTGGTGCGCTGCACCAAATTCCTAAAGATGAGCATCTGTAGTTTGTATTTATTAAAACATTCAGAACCAAGTACAATTTCTTTCCAAGGTACAGCGTACTATTCTATTTATCATTTTATCTATTTCATAGCATCGGTATTAGAGGAGGCTATCTTATAAAATAGGTATAGGTTCATAGCATCATGCCTCTAAATAAAAAATTCAATTTTGTAGGACGAGTTGCCTTGTAAAATGAGTTTTGATTATAGTCAAAGAAAAATATTTGATTTTATTGTTAGTGCTGTCTAACTATATTCGTATTTTTGCATAAAAAACATGATGTACAGCATAGAAGGATTAGTAAATATCATACTCAATAAAAGCGAACAGCTGGAAGAAAAAATCAAACAGGAGTCTGACTTAAAGAACCTAACCATTAAGCAACTCCACTGCATAGAACTGATTCATGAAATTGAAAACCCTACCTTATCAGAACTAGCAATAAAACTTGAAATTTCAAAGGCTTCTACTTCTGCAATGCTCGACAGACTTGAAGAGAATGGTTTTATAAAAAAAGTAAAATCAGATAATGATAGACGTTCAGCACATGTACATCTTTCTGAAAAGGGCGACAAAGCAGCACATCTACATACTGATTTACATATGCAGTTTGCCAAGCAACTAACCGATGGTCTAACCGAATCTGAAAAAGAAATCTTGATAGTTCTTTTAAACAAAGCCATTCTTTCGATTATATAAATACAATAAATAGTTAGCTATAACTAATAATATAGACCAATTTAATTATGCAAGCATTTCAGAATAGATATTGGAATTCCTTTGCCAAAAAGTATGACCAGTTCATTGCTAAATATGCACAGAATACTTATAACAAATCCATAGCCCTCATTAAAAAGGAATTAAAAAATAATGATGAAGTATTGGAAATTGGAACTGGAACCGGAATCATTTCTTTTGCTATTGCCACAGAAGTAAAAAGGATAATAGCCACCGATTATGCTCCAGCCATGATTGATATTGCGCTTAAAAAACAGAAACGAAATAATATTCAAAATATTAAATTCAAACTTGGCTCTGCCAAAGAAATAGATAGTATTGAAGAGGTATTTGATATAGTCATCGCTTCTAATGTATTTCATTTAATACCCAAAGCCAGTGAAGCATTATTGGAAATAAAAAGAGTAATGAAATCAGAAGGGAGAGTAATTTTGCCAACCTACTGTCATGGACAAAATATTAAAAGTAGAATGGTTTCTACTTTTATGTCTCTATCTGGTTTTAAGGCTGCAAACAAATGGTCTATTGCTAGTTATAGAGACTTTATTAAAAACGAAGGATTTATCATAATAAAAGAAATAATAATTGAGGACAAAATTCCATTGTCATTTATTATTGCAAAAAAAGAAGCTAAAAATGGATAAAAATAAAGCAGGTTATTTAGAAGGAATCATATCGATACTGGTAAACACAGGACTTTTCGGATTGAAATTATGGGCTGGAATCGTATCTGGTTCTATTGCTTTAACAGCAGATGCATGGCATACTTTATCAGATTCAATGAGCTCCATTATTGTCATTCTAGGCATAAAACTTTCTTCCAAAAAAGCAGATAAAGATCATCCCTTCGGCCATGGCAGATGGGAACAGATTGCCGCTATATTTATCGGGTTCCTTTTGGCATTAATTGCTTTTGACTTTTTTAAAGATTCTATTTTTCAGTTTAATACCAAAGAAAGTGCAAACTTTGGAACCTTGGCAATTGTGGTAACCATTATATCTATAGTACTTAAGGAAGGTTTGGCTCAATATGCATTCTATGTGGCTAAAAAAACAAACAATCTCTCTGTAAAAGCCGATGGCTGGCATCACCGCACAGATGCATTATCTTCTGTAGTCGTTCTTATTGGTATATTTTTTGCAGATCGATTTTGGTGGATCGACAGCGTTTTAGGCATCATCATTGCAGGTATGCTTTTTTATGCCGCCTATGAAATTATTAAAGACGCTATAAACAAATTATTAGGAGAAACGCCAAGCGAAGAATTGATAACGAAAATTGAGCAAATAATAAAAGAAATTGATAATAAGAATTATTATGCTCATCACTTTCATATTCATAATTATGTGAGCAGTCAAGAGCTCACTTTTCATATAAAAGTGGACAATAATATGAGTGTTTGGGATGCCCATTTAATTGCAACTAAAATTGAGAATAAAATAAAAGATTTAATGAATATGATAACCACCATTCATATTGAACCTAAAAGCTTTGAACATGATGCTGATTAAAAGTAAAGCTAGAAACTTAGGATAGCAAAAGTTAGCATCGTAAAACTCTTTTTTTTGAAAAACAACTAATAACCTTTAAATATTCTAAGAAAAAAAATACAAAATAAAGGTTCATCCACCTATAACTGAGAATTAGGAGAGTATTTACTTCCTTAATTAAAATATTGAACCTATAATCCAGTTTGGTTGAGCAATGTTTCGTCTTTCACTTTATACCAATTAAATATCAAACACCCGACAAATGCATCATTATATAAGTCGGTGTGCATTATGCTTTTTACATTGATGTTGTTGATATTATTCTTAACAAAATCATACAACCATTTTTTAGTATTATCGAGATTATTAAAGACTTTATTTTTATAGAATTGTTTGATATAGGCCCACATCTTTTCTGAAGGGTTTAGTTCAGGTGTATAGGGCGGAATTCTAATCAATTTTATATTATCTGGAGTATCGTATTGTTTTAAAGAGTGGAATCCTGCATTATCGATAATTATGATCTTTAGTTCTTTAGATTTGTACTTCGAGAATTCAAGTAAATAATTATAGAATATCTCACTAGTGGTTCCTTCTATCTCATAAATAAAATAGCCTCCACCTATCGATGAAAATCTTCCGTATAAATATGTATTTTTAAAGGCATGTTGATATTTTATTATTGACTTAATTCCTTTTGCTGTGAAGCATCTTCCTACATGGGTCATTAAACCAAACTTACTCTCGTCTTGAAAGTAAAGATTAACAGAATCAGATCTATCTTTATTTAGACTTATTCTAATATCATTTAGTAAGGCTGGTAGTTTTTTTAAAGGCCTTAGTGGCCTGATCATTTTTTTTATAATGAGATTTTCTTGGAGATTTAAGCTTACTCCGAAAATTCCTAATCAAATACATCCTAAATATATTGTATTTCAATTCAATATTGAATTCATTTTTCACCCATTCAACGGCACCCTTGTAATTTAGCAAGGGATCGGTGCTATTATTCAATTTTGCCTCTAAATCTTTTTGAATATGACTGGGAACAACTTCTCTGCGCTTTCCGCCATTTGAAATGACCAACATTTTTTCTATCCCAAATTCTTTATACACCATAGTTCAACTATACAATGTCTTAGGGCTTAGTCCTAAAAAATCTGATAATTCTTCTCTTGATTTATACTTCTTCTTTTTGGTTGGGATTAGGCTCATTATTCGCAGCCTCTTACGGTAATTTTTACACTTTTTATACTTGTAGTTTAGCTTTGATAAACTCTCTGTAATTAATATTTCTGCTCGTTTTCCCTTTCTTCAAATACACAAAATATATCAGTAATATGGTAATATAATTGGTATTAAAGCTGTAGTCAAATAGTTACTAAAGATAGCTTTAGTGATTGCAAAATCAGGCTTGCCTCTTATAGGGGGTAAGAACTAGAATGCAGAATGTAATTTGATAGACTTTAGATAAATAACGAATTGCTTAAGTTTGTTTAAAACTTGCTTTAGAATGAGAATTTATATGCCTTTTGGTAATGAATGTTCTAATAATACCAATTGTATCATTTATAGGTTAACTATTTCTCCAAAACCAGTCGAAAGCCTAAATAGTCATACGATTGTGTGGGTGGAAAAGAAAAGCGAAAACCATTCCTGCAGAAGCTCGCTTTGCTAGTATAGCCTCCCCCACGACAAACTCGAGTTTTTCCTGTCTCAGGCCCTTGGGGATTCTTCAATGGAGATTCTTTATAATACCCAGCTGCATACCAATCACTGCACCATTCCCATACATTCCCCGACATATCGTGAATTCCTAATTGATTAGCATCCAACTCTCCTACCTGTTTTGCCTTACAATTATTATCTTTTAATTGCTCATTACTAAACCTTGTTGTCAAAATGCTGTCACCAGAGTTTCTCCAGTACCAAGCATAATTGTTGATGGAATTTCCACCACTATATTTAAAAGGTACTGAACTCAATTTATGGCCTCCTCTGGCAGCGTACTCCCATTCCGATTCTGTAGGTAGCCTGTATTTTTTTTGAGTTAAGCCATTTAGTAATTTGAGGAATTTTTGCACATCCTCCCAACTCACATTTTCAACTGGAAGTCTATCACCTGTGGATTGGCTAGGATTCGTTCCCATTACCATTTCCCATTGAAACTGAGTAACTTCATATTTACCAATATAAAAATCATCTAATTCTACCGAATGTAATTGAGCATTTTCTTTACTTCCTTCACATCCCATGATAAAACCACCCCCTTGCACCAAAACCATTTCTAAATTTAGATTCTCAAGGCTTAGTTGTTTTTTAGGGAAAAGTTCTAATGTGAGAGTATCTCCTTCAATTATCTCAATATACTTTGCTATTGTATCAGTACCTTTCTTCCAAGCTTTAATATTCAATTCTTGTTTTTCAAACGCTAAGATGTTAAAACTGCTGTATAGGGAGTCATTAATCAATATTGAAGCATCAGAATCTGTTTTTAATCGTAAATAGCCTTTCGCATTTTCGGTGCTTCGAATAATGACTACGTCAGGATTTTGAATAAGGGAATAATTAAAATAAACACTCTTCTTGGTTACTTTAATTTCTTCTTCTATGGTGAAATAGCCTTCTTTTTCAATTTTAAGTATGTGCTTATCTTTAGTAAGTTCTAGAGGACCATTTTGAGGATGGCATAATTGATTATCAATATACACTTCGGCATCTATTGGCTCAACATCGATATTAACAAAAAGTACTTGAGCAAAAATAGAATTTGTGAGCATACCAATAGCAAAGATGGTCAAATATAGAATTATCAGATTTACAGGTTTCATATAATTGTGGAATGGTGAAAATAATACGCAAGTTAAGGAATAATATAAAAACAAAAAAACCATGACAATGGCCATGGTTTTTTGTTTTATTTTTTTTGTTTACTACGCCACTCCAGCAATAATCAATCCTAGAATAAACAAGAGGTATACATTAATCCCCATAAAGTATTTGAAGATTAATTTTCTAGAATATTCTTCTTTGAATATTCTAGAAAATGCAACTAACATCACGACTAAGGAGAACGTTAATAATATCATTAATGTTACACTATTGAAAACGTGCATCAAAGGAAGTAATAAACTACTCACCACTGTGGCTGCTGTCCACACATAGGTAATTCCTTTCAATTGATTCTCATTATATATATCTGAGATGGTTGGAAAACCAGCTTTACTATAATCTGCTCCATTTTTCATGACCAATAGCCAGAAATGAGGAATCTGCCACATAAACATAAAGAAACCAAAAGCTAAGATTTGAGGGTCTAATAAAGAACCTCCCGCAGCCACATAACCAACCATCGGCGGAATAGCACCAATAACAGAACCTGGCACTACTGCAAAGGCAGATTTCCTTTTTAAAGGTGTGTAGAAAGCATTATACCATATTAATGCTAATAATCCTAGTTGCATAGCTTCAATTCCAGAAGCCCAAAAGAGTAAAAACGAGCCAGTTCCAGAAAGAATAAGCGCCACAAGTAAACCATGTGTTGGAGATAAAGCTCCAGATGGTATTGGACGATTTCTAGTTCTATCCATTTTAGCATCATGCTCATGCTCTTGATATTGATTTAAAGCAGCAGAGCCACTAGCTAAAAGAAAAATCCCAAGCAATACCCACCATAATGTTGCATCTACTTTAGCATCAACCATATAATAGCCCACAAAAGTAGTTAATGTAACAGCAAAGGTGATTCTCACTTTAGCCAACTCCATATATAACTTCAGATACTTTTTCATTACCATTTATTTAATACTTTTTAAGTAGGCATTAATTTGTTTCAACTGGTCTTCACTAATAGTTTGCTTGTATGAGATCATCACTTTTGGATAAGAATCTACTACCTCTGAATTGGGATCATATATTGACTTTTTAATATATTCTTCATCAGCAGTTACTGTCTTTTTACTGCCATCTGCAAAGGTGATGTTTCTTTCTGCTCCATATAAACCTTGAAAACTGGGGCCCACTAAACGAGTACCATTCAAACTATGACATGCAATACAGCCGTTGGCGGTTAAAACTTGTAAACCAGCTTCTATCGGACTCGCACCACTCAGATCCTCACCATACCATTCCTCATATTTTTCAGGACTTACCACCTCAGCTTTACTCAACATAAAACTATGACGCTCTCCGCAATATTCAGCACAAAGTATATCATAGGAACCCTCCTCATAAGCTTCAAACCACATTTTATTATTTACACCAGGTACTACATCCTCTTTCACCCTAAAAGCCGGAATATATAGACTGTGCAATACATCAGGTGAAAATAAATCAAGCACTACAGGTTTGTTGGTTGGCATAATAAGATTTGGGCTTACTTTTCCATTATCGTATTCAAATGACCAACTCCACATTCTTCCGGTAGCTTTGATATGAATGGCATCATCAGGAAATTCTCTCATTCCCTTATATCCTACCCATCCGTAATAAAACATGACGAATACCAATATAGTAGGAATCACTGTCCATAAAACCTCCAAACGCATATCTTCTTTAACATCTCTTGGTTTTGGATTATTTTTCTTACTAAACTTGATAACAAAATATACCATCACCACGGTGATGGCTACCAAGAAGAAGAGCGAAATCCCCAATATGACAATAAAAGCCATATCAACACCTTCTACAAAATTCGAAACATTATTCATAATTCTATCTATTTCTTTATTAATTCTCTATCTATATGCGTAATCTAAAAATGTAAGTATAATAAAAGAGCTAAAAACGGCTACAGTTACCAATAACAACCCAGTAAGCAACTTACTGTCAAATTTTAAATGCATATAATAGGCCAATACGACTCCAGCTTTAAAGGTGGCAATTAATAAAGCTATAGCAACAGCCATATTACCAAAATCTAAATAAGCTACAGTAATGGTTAACCAAGTCAATATAAGCAATACTACCCAAACTCTCAGGTTAGCAGCGTAACTAACTATATGATGATCTTCTTCGTGATTATTTTTATTGTTTTCCATAATTAGATAATTAAGTACATTAATGGGAATAAGAATATCCAAATTA
Source organism: Lentimicrobium sp. L6 (assembly GCF_013166655.1). Taxonomy (NCBI): domain Bacteria; kingdom Pseudomonadati; phylum Bacteroidota; class Bacteroidia; order Bacteroidales; family Lentimicrobiaceae; genus Lentimicrobium; species Lentimicrobium sp. L6. Next base: position 13,700 of record NZ_JABKCA010000083.1, on the reverse strand, counting down.
AATCGACCAAGTGCCAATATAATCCGGCATTTTCATGAAATGCGAAATTATCGTAGGTTTGTTTTCCTTGATTAATTTCCTTAATCACAAAACCAATGATAATAGCTCCAATAATCACGTGCAACCCGTGTAGACCTGTCATGAAATAATAAAGCACAAAAAATAGGCGTTCTCCTCCAGGCATGGCTTCAAACATATCTCCTCCAGGGTATAATCCAATTTCGAACTTATGTCCCCACTCAAAATATTTATTCACCATAAAAACACCTGCTGCTAATATGGTAAACCACAATAATCCTTTAGCTAGGCGATAGTGTTTTTTTTGAATTGCAGTAATAGAAATAGCAACAGTTGCAGAGCTTGTAATTAATACTATTGTATTAATAGCTCCGATAAAAATATCAAGGTGTGCCGAACCTGCATGAAAATCCTCCATATTCATGTTTCGGTATATAGAATAGACTAAGAATAGTCCTCCAAATAATAGCAACTCAGTAAAAAGGAATAACCACATTCCTAATTTTGAGGCAGCATCGTCGCGGTGCTCGTCATGAGCGTGTTGTAAAGCTTCTGAACTCATTATCTTTCCTCCTTATTCTGATATTCGTAAGGGCCACTTGTTACAGTAGGAATTTCATCAAAATTCAATACTGTAGGTGGTGATTGTACAGTCCATTCTAAAGTTAAACCTCCCCAAGGATTTTTAGCTTCTTCTGCACTTATTTTCTTGGCCTTAAAGAAATTAATAATGACCATGATGAGACCAGTTACCAATATCCAACTTCCTACTGTTGAAATAATGTTGGGAACATGGAACTGAGGTAAATAGTCATAATATCTTCTTGGCATTCCCATAATTCCAACAACTAACATTGGAAAATAAAGGATGTTGAAACCAGTGAACATCACCCAAAATGCAATGGTAGCTTGTTTTACGTCATACATTTTCCCATAAATTTTAGGAAACCAATAGTATAATGCTGCAATAAAGGCAAATCCAGTACCTCCAAACATCACATAATGAAAGTGCCCCACAACAAAATAGGTATCATGTAAGTGCACATCAGTTGCTAATGCTCCAACCACCAAACCTGTTAAACCTCCAATGAGGAAAAGGAAAATAAATCCAAGTGCAAAGAGCATAGCTGGTTTTAAATCGATAGAACCACCATACATGGTAGCCAACCAGTTGAATACTTTAATAGCACTAGGAATAGCCACTATGAAGGTAAGAATAGAGAAAATAATTCGAGCAGAACCACTCATTCCTGAGGTGAACATATGGTGTCCCCAAACAGTGTATCCTACAAAAGCAATAAACAAACTAGAAAAAGCAATGGCTTTGTATCCAAAAATCTTTCTTTGAGAAAAAGTTGGAATGATTTCTGAAATCACTCCCATAGCTGGCAAAATCATTACATAAACAGCAGGGTGGGAATATATCCAGAACATGTGCTGATATAAAATCGGGTCACCTCCTAAAGAAGGGTCGAATAAACCAACGCCTAAAAACCGCTCTGCTACAATCATTAATAAAGTGATACCCACAATTGGAGTAGCTAATAGCTGAATCCAAGCTGTGGCATAAAGCCCCCAAGCAAATAGTGGCATACGCATCCATGTCATTCCTGGTGCACGCATTCGGTGCATGGTGACCAAAAAGTTAAGCCCCGTTAGAATAGAGGAGAATCCCAAGATAAAAGCTGCTAATACTGACATGCTCACGTTTGTACTTGTATTCACGCTATAGGGCGCATAGAAAGTCCAGCCTGTATCAGCTGGTCCATCACCAAATACCAATGTAGAAAGGGCAAAAAAGGCACCAATTACATATAAGTACCACGATAAAAGGTTAACTCTCGGGAAAGCTACATCCTTAGCTCCAATAATAATGGGAAGGATTAGATTCCCAAATACTGCTGGAATTCCAGGAATAATAAAAAGGAAAATCATGATGACGCCGTGCAGTGTAAAAGCACTGTTATAAGTATTGGCATCAATATATTGACCTCCAGGCTCTAACAGCTCTAATCTCATTAAAAGACCAAGTGCTACTCCTACCATAAAAAAGGAGATAATGGAATAGAAATAAAGCAGTCCTATTCGCTTATGGTCCGTTGATAGAATCCATTTAAAGATTCCTTTTCGGCCCCCAGTGTCCTCAAAAAAGTTTAATTGAGGCTTTGATGTAACATTGTCATCCATATTACTGTGTTGATTTTGGTTTTTTCTTTTTAAATGCTAAAACAAGGAATAACAATAAAGCCAAGGCCATAATGATACTTCCCGATATTTTTGTAATATTAAATACATATTTTTTTCCTTGAGGATCGTAGCTAAAGCAAAATTCAAGAACTTTGTTAATGGTTGGGCCGGAAATGCCCTGACTGGCTTCAACAATAGCCATTTTAAGGTCAAAAGGAAGAAAGTAAGTTCCATGCAAATAGCGAGTTACTTTTCCTTCAGGGCTAGTTACCATGATAGCTGCAGCATGTACAAAATCTTTACCTTCTCTCTTAAATTTGAAACCTAAGTTATCACTAGCTCTTGCAATGTTTAAGCTATCACCTGTTAACCAAATCCAAGCCTCATCATTTACTTCTTTGGTAAATGATTTCACATAATTATCTTTTTTCTTCGCACCTAGTGAAGGATAATCATCTTCGTTCATACTAATAGTTATAACTTGATAATCTTCTCCTAAAACTAAATCTGTTTTATTAATCACGTCAGCAACGCCACCCAATAATGGGGAACATAAACCTGGGCAATTGTAGTAGATGAAACAGAAAACGGTGGGTTTGTCGATTAGACTGGTAAGTTGAACACTATTACTGTCCCGATCTACCAAATAGATGTCTTTTGACATCAAAGTATCCAAATGCTCGTAAATACCAATCTGCGTGGTATTTTCAATGGCTATTTTTTCTTGAGCATTTAGAAAATTAAATAACGAGGCAAAAATAACGAAGCCTATTAGTTTGATTTTCATTTAGTTTTTGTTTTTATTCTATATATGCGATTATTTAGACTAAATAAACATTACAAAGAAATGCAAAAAAAAACGGATGAACAAAAAAGCATGTTCATCCGCTAGTACTTTAACACCTATTTAACAGGAACACTACTTACATTCTGTTCCTTGTGCTTCTTTAGCATTTGCAGGATTAGATCCAACAAGGCTCAAAACATAACTTGCCAATTGTTCGGTTTGTTTTTGAGTCATTTGATCTTTGTAAGGTGTCATTCCTTTTGCAGGAACTCCATTCTTAATCACAGCTATGGTTTTTGTGAAATCACAACCATGAATAGAAAAATGATCTGTCAGATTTGGCCCAATTGCATTCCCTTCTCCATTCATACCATGACAAGCAAAACAAGCTTTGCCAGTAAAAAGTTCTTTACCAGCAGCTAAGTCAGCTGGGTCGGTAGAAGCAGTTGTAGAAACAGGAGGAGCAGCTGCAACGCGCTTAGCTTGTGCTTTGGCTTCGATGGCCATTTCTTGCCTAAATTCATCTTCTTGCAGAGGTCCTGCATCAGTCATATGGAAATAAATCCAATAACCTATTGAGAATAATACACTAAGATAAAACACATACATGATCCACGGTGGTGGTGGGTTATCTAATTCTTGAATACCATCAAATTCATGGCTATCAATCACTTTTCCTTGTTGATATTTTACATCGTCGCTCATATCTATAATCTTTATAATTCTTTAATCATTTCATTATCTGAATACGAATCAATTTCATCTTTAAGTGGCATTTCGCTTATGGAAGTATAGTAAGAGTTTTTCATTTTAAAAACGTAATATACAATAGCCAAGAATATGGCAAAGAAAAACACAAATGATATGGATTGTGTCATTCCTATTCCTTCAATGTCACTTAAATATTTTATTGCAAGCTTCATATAGTATTCAATTAAAATTGGGAGAAGGTTTCGCTTCTCCCAATTGATTTTCTATTTATTTTTCTGCAGAGATACCACTTCCTACTTTGTGCATATAAGCAATTAAAGCAATAATTTCAGTATCGGCTTTAGCACCAGGAATGTCTTTTGCTACGTCTTGTGCTTGAGTTTGCAAATGACCTATGGCTTCTTGGGCAAATCCTTCTGGATATGGAACACCTAGGAATTGCATCACTTCAATTTTACGCTCTAAGCTACTATTATCAATCTTTGTATCATATAACCATGGATAAGAAGGCATCAAAGAACCTGGAGATGTGCTAGATGGGTCCATCATATGGTTATAATGCCAAGCACTAGATTTATACATTTTACTGTTCATATCACCAGTACGTGCCAAATCTGGACCTGTACGCTTAGAACCCCACTGGAATGGGAAGTCATAAACAAATTCACCAGCTTTAGAATAATCTCCATAACGTTCTACTTCAGAACGGAATGGTCTTACTTGTTGCGAGTGACAGTTATAACAACCTTCACGGATATAAATATCTCTACCTTGTAATTCTAAAGGAGAATAAGGCGTTACTGTTGCAATAGTTGGAATATTAGATTTGACTGTAATCATAGGAATGATTTCAACGGCACCACCAATAGCAACTGCAATAACAGCCCATATAGTAAACTGAACAGGCTTTCTTTCTAACCACCCATGAATGGTTTCACCCGCCACTCGTTTTTCTGATTCTACATGTAAAGCAGGCGCACTAGTTTCTTCATCTCCGATGAAATTACCAATAGCCATCGTTTTATACAAGTTATACATCATCATTAAGAAACCAATCATATATAGAAGGCCACCAAAAACTCTTGTGATATAGAGTGGTACAATCTGGATAACAGTCTCCAAGAAATTAGGATAAGCTAACATACCTTCATCATTGAATTCTTTCCACATTAAACTTTGAGTGACACCAGCCCAATACATAGGGATAGCCCAGAATAACATACCAATAGTAGCAATCCAGAAGTGTGTATTGGCTAATTTTTTACTAAAGATTTTAACACCATATAATCTAGGTACTAACCAATAAAGCATACCGAATGTTAATAACCCATTCCAACCCATACCACCAATATGAGTATGTGCTGGTGTCCAGTCAGTAAAGTGACTGATGGCATTTACGTTCTTTAAGGAAAGCAAAGGCCCTTCAAATGTTGCCATTCCATATGCAGTAACCGCAACAACAAAGAATTTCAGAATAGGTTCTTCTTTTACTTTATCCCATACACCACGTAGAGTTAATAAACCATTAATCATACCTCCCCAACTAGGAGCAATCAACATAATACTAAACACAACGCCTAAAGTTTGTGCCCAATCTGGCAAAGCTTGATATAAAAGGTGATGAGGACCAGCCCACATATATAAGAATATTAATGACCAGAAGTGTATAATAGATAGTTTATAAGAATAAACAGGTCGATTAGCTGCTTTTGGTAAGAAGTAATACATTAATCCTAGGAAAGGAGTAGTAAGGAAGAATGCAACTGCATTATGACCATACCACCATTGTACTACCGCATCTTGAACACCGGCATATACAGGATAAGATTTGAATAATGAAACTGGAATTTCAATAGAGTTAACAACATGAAGTAATGCTACAGCAGTCCAAGTAGCAATATAGAACCAGATAGCCACATAAATATGTTTGGTTCTTCTTTTAATTAAGGTCCCTGTAATATTAATACCAAAGGCAACCCAAACTATTGCAATAGCCAAATCGATAGGCCATTCTAGTTCTGCATACTCTTTACTCATGGTGTATCCAAGAGCTAAAGTAATGGCAGCTGCTACAATGATCAATTGCCATCCCCAGAAATGGAAACGTCCAAGCGCATCACTGAACATTCTTGTTTTTAATAGCCTTTGCATTGAATAATAAACTCCCGTAAAGATGGCATTTCCTACAAATGCAAAAATAATGGCATTGGTATGGATAGGTCTTACTCTACCAAATGTCAAAAACGACAGTTCGAAATTAAATGCGGGAAAAGGAAGCTGTAAAGCTATCAGCAGCCCTACTAATATCCCGACTATACCCCAAATGATAGTGGCATGCATAAACAGCCTCACTATCTTGTTGTCATAGCTAAATTTTTGATTTTCCATAATCACTCATTTTCATTATTTGATGAATCTTTAATTTCTGGTGTTGAATTTTCAGGAACCACATCATCGTCAAATAGAGCTCTGACAGATGGAGTATACGAGTCGTCGAATTGTCCCGATTTTACAGCCCATATAAATGCGATGAGAAAAATCCCCGCCACAAACGAACTTACTGTAATTAATACAAATAAAATGGTCATAAATAATTTAGGTATTTCGATTCCTGAATCGCAAATGTATAAATATTTTGTTAAAAATAACAAAAATTTGTCACATCAAATCCATTTACCTTAAAAATAAATTAGGTACCTAAATAGCTAGAATAGAGCAAAAGATGTATATATTTGAATTTCAGTATTTTATTTAGAATAAATCAATTAAGCCAATTTTTTCTGATCTGATATCATGGCACTAATATTTGTAGCTAAAGTTACAAAAACCACTACTGTAACAGAGCTAACAGGCATTAAAATTGCTGCAACAATTGGGGTTAGCAGACCATCTATCGCAAAAGTTAATCCTATTGAATTATAAAGCAAAGAAATCAAAAAGCTAATTTTCACCACTCGTATGCTGCTTTTCGAAAATCTGATATATCGATATAAGGATTTAAACTTACCAGACTCCATAATGCCATCGCATGCTGGTGAGAAATTATAAATATCGTCGGCAATGGTAATACCCACATTACTTTGATTGAGTGCTCCTGCATCGTTGAGTCCATCACCAATCATTAATACATTTTTCCCTTCTGCTTGTAAGGCTCTGATATAATCTAATTTATCAGCTGGCTTTTGGTTGAAGTGCAGATATTTATTATCCTTAAACCAATGCATTAAGCGTTTTCTTTCGCCTTCATTATCACCTGAGATAAGATGTACCTCATATTTCTTTTTGAGTTGAGAGATAATTTCCGTGAGCCCATCTCTATATTTATTTTCTAAACTGAAGTAGCCTAAATATTGATCATTAATAGAAATATATACTCTAGACATAAATTCGTCGGCTGGCTTTACAACAGCGCCAATATAAACAGCAGATCCAATCTTTACTTTTTGCTGATTAATGAAGCCCTCCACTCCTTTTCCAGCTATTTCTTTATAGGAATCCACATAATGTGAATCTAAATTACTTAAATGCTGATATAATGCAACACTCAAAGGATGTGTAGATTGACGAGCTATGCTTTTAATAAATGATAATTGTTCTCTAGTGGGCTCTACTCCATTAAAATTGATATCCAAAGCATTACTTTGGGTAATGGTTCCGGTTTTATCAAATACAATAGTATCTATTTTTGATAGATTCTCTATCACCTGACTATTTTTGAGGTAGAACCCTCGTTTTCCATAAATACGAAGACTATTTCCATAGGTAAAAGGAATAGACAAAGCCAAAGCACATGGGCAGGCTACAATAAGCACAGCCGTGAAGATAGAAACAGCTCGGGGCGCATCAATAAAGAACCAAACAATCATGGTAATTAATGCCAAGCTAATTACAATAATGGTGAACCATTTACTGATTCTATCCACCATATTATTAAGCGTTTGCTTAGGAATAATGCCACCCTCACTCTGATTCCAGAGTTTCGTTAAACTACTCTGGTCTACAGACTTATTCACGGTTAATTCAAGTGCTGCTCCAAGCTGTTTACCACCTGCGTAAACAGGTTCTCCCACTAACTTGTTCACCGCATTTGTCTCTCCAGTAACAAAACTATAATCTATATTGGCTACTCCTTTAACTAAAGTAGCATCCACAGGAATCAACTCATGGTGGCGAACTAGTATTCTATCACCCTCCACTAAATCTTTTATTTGTGTAACTTCTTCTTTTTCATCAACAATTTTGGTAATAGCAATGGGAAAATAAGATTTATAATCTCTATCAAAAGCTAGGGCTTGATAAGTTTTGTTTTGGTACCACTTCCCTATCAATAAAAAGAAAATGAAACCTGCAAAAGAATCCATATAGCCTGTACCACTATTACTTAATATTTCGTAGGTCGATTGACTAAAGAGTGCAATAATACCGATTGAAATGGGTAAATCAGTATTGATGACTCCATGAACCAAATTCTTGTATGCAGAAAGCAAATAGTCTCTGGCACTATAAATGAGTACAGGAAGGGCGAACAATAGGTTTAAGAAATTAAAGAATCGTTGCAAAGCAGGCTCTACTCCTTGTTCTCCAGCCAAATAATCGGGAAAACTTAGAAGCATAATATTACCAAAGGCAAAACCAGCTACCCCTAATTTAAAAAGTAGTTTTCGGTCTTCTTTTTTCGCCGATTTTTTATCCATATTATCCAAAGTAATCATTGGTGTATAATGGATACTGGCCAAAAGTTCAACAATTTGCCGAAGGCTGATGAGTTCCTCCTTAAAAGTGACACTCACTTCTTTTTTAACGAAATTTACCATGGAATAGGTAATTCCAGAGTTTAAGGTGTTTAAATGCTCTAGAAGCCAAATACAAGAGCTACAATGGATAGCGGGAATATAAAACGTGATTTTGGAATAATCGCCATCTTTAAATTCTAAGAGCTTTTCTTTTATTGTTTCATCATCAAGGTAAGCAAATTTAGTCCCAAATTCAGGCTCATCCACTCTAACTCCAGGATTTTTCTCCATCTCATAATAAGTATAGAGTTTATTCTCATTGAGTAATTGATAGACTGTCTTACAACCATTACAACAAAATGGTTTCTCTTCCCACATAATGGGGTATTTACCGCAATCCTCACCACAGTGAATACATTTTTGGTTTTCTTTTGCCATGATCAAAAAAGAGCGAATACGTTGATGATAAACATATTCGCTCTTATTCTATTTTTTTCAATTATTTACACTCTTCGCCTTCAGCAGCTTTTGCATTTGCAGGATTAGAACCTTTTAAACTAACTATAAACTTAGCCAATGCTTTAACTTCCTCTGGTTTTAACTGTGCCTCGTAAGGGACCATTGCTGTTCCAGCAACACCTTTATTAATAACACTAATAATCTCTTCTTCACTACAACCATGTTTTGTAAAATTATCAGTCATATTTGGACCTAATGCATTTCCTTCTGCATTCATGCCATGACATGCAAAACATGCTTTAGCTTGGAATAAAGCTTTTCCAGCTTCTATATCATCCCCAACAGGATTCATATTCGTAGCATCATTTGGGTTATTAATCATAGCAAATGCCATCATTGGCAAAACCAAAGCTAGACTGAAAAGAATTTTAATTGATTTTTTCATTTTTGTATTATTTAAGTAATTTAATTCCTATTAAACGTGGTACAAAGGTAAAACAATCATCTAAAAAAACATATAAATTGTGTATTTTGATATCACACTTAATATCAGTAACATATGGTTTTGTCAAAAAAATTCTATTAAAATATTATAAAAAAACGCAGACCTATTTAGACTAAATAAGAATAAAATAAAAAATTATTTATCTTTACCGCACAAAAAACCTATATAAACAACCTATTTTCTTAAAACCTATTTTGCTACAACTTTTGTAGTGAAGAAAATACTTTATAAATATGATAAAAAAAGTACTTGTCGCGAACAGGGGTGAAATTGCCATCAGAGTAATGCGTTCCTGCCGCGAGATGGATATTCGATCAGTTGCTGTTTTTTCAGATGCCGATCGTTCTTCCATGCACGTGAGATATGCCGATGAAGCTTATCACATTGGCCCCTCACCCTCCTCTGAAAGCTATTTGGTTATTGACAAAATTATTGATGTAGCTAAAAAATCAGGAGCTGATGCTATACATCCTGGTTATGGTTTCTTATCAGAGAATGCAGAATTTAGCGATAGATGCAAAGCAGAAGGTATTGTATTTATCGGACCCGATTCTCATGCGATAAATACCATGGGAGACAAAATCACTTCCCGTAAAAAGATGATTGCTGCTGGTGTTCCAGTAGTGCCAGGTACGACTGAACCTATTGTTGACGAAGATGAAGCCATTAAAACCATTCATGAAATAGGCCTTCCGGTGATGATTAAAGCCTCTGCTGGTGGTGGTGGTAAAGGAATGAGGTTGGTGAAGAAAGAATCTGAGATTTTAAGTTCCATTAGAGCTGCTCGTTCCGAAGCCTTGAATTCTTTTAGCAATGATGCTGTTTATATTGAGAAATATATTGATTCACCTCACCATATCGAATTCCAAATTTTAGCCGATAACCATGGAAATGCCGTTCACCTATTTGAAAGAGAATGCTCGGTACAAAGAAGACATCAGAAAGTAGTGGAGGAAACGCCCTCTCCTATTATGACTGCAAAAGTAAGAGAAGAAATGGGAAAACATGCAGTGGCAGCTGCCATGGCAGTAAATTATTCAGGTGCAGGTACAATTGAGTTTATTACCGATAATGACCTGAATTACTATTTCTTAGAAATGAATACCAGACTTCAAGTGGAACATCCCATTACTGAAAGAGTAGTTGGAGTGGACTTGGTGAAACAGCAGATCAATATTGCCAATAATGAAGTTCTTAAACTGAAACAAGAAGAACTACGTCAAAATGGTCATGCCATAGAATGTAGAATTTATGCGGAGGATGCCGAAAATAATTTCATGCCTAGCCCTGGAGTCATCAAGCATATGAGCGAACCTTTAGGTCTTGGCATTCGTCATGATGGCTATGTTTATGAAGGATTTGAAATCCCTATATTTTATGACCCTATGATTTCGAAACTGATTGCATGGGCTGAAACTCGTGAAGAAGCCATTGAAAGAATGAGAAGAGCCCTTTATAATTATAAGATTACAGGCATTAAAACTTCCATGAAATTCTTAGAACGAATTATGGAAACCCCTGATTTTGTTAATGGGAAATATAACACTCATTTTGTTGAGGATAATTTTGACTTCCTTATGACCCAACCGGTTTATGAGGGCGATAATGAGGACGTGGCCATCATTACTGCATTTATTAATTACACAGATAAATTAGATAAAATGCAGCCAGAACCCATCAAGAAAAATATGGCCAAGAACTGGAAAGACTTCGGAAGAAAGAGAAGTATATTAAGATTATAATTTCAACCTAAATAAAAATTATGTTAGAAGTAAAAGTAGGCGAACGTTATGCTAAAGTGAAGCTGATGAGTCGCGATGGAAACAAAATCCAGATTAAGGTTGATGAAAAAGTATACAATCTTGATGTATTGGAAGTGGAAAAAGGTGTTTATTCCATCCTAAAAGACAACCGTTCCTATAATGTGGAATTGGTAGAAGGAAATAATGCCAAAGAATTTACAGTGAATACCTATGAAGAGACCTTTGACATCAGTATTATTGATGCCGAAACTCGATATTTAATGAACCGCGGTGGCGAAGATGCCGATGATGGAGATAAAGCCATCAGCAGTCCAATGCCTGGTAAAGTGGTGAGTATCCCAGTTAAGGTGGGAGATGAAATTCCAGAAGGAACCACCGTTGTTATTGTTGAAGCTATGAAGATGCAAAGCGAATACAAAGTAAAAGTGGACCGTGTGGTAAAAGAAATCTTAGTAAAAGAAGGTGATGCCATTGATAGTAATCAACCATTAGTGATTGTAGAATAGCTGTAAACTGATTTAAAAAAGAAAAAATGGACAAGATAAGAGAAGAAAAATTCAACTTATTAGATAAAAATAACAAAGAAGCTGAACTCGGAGGAGGTCAGGACAGAATAGATCGCCAGCACCAGGCAGGACGTAAAACTGCTCGTGAACGCATAGCTGACTTGCTGGACAAGGGAACATTTGTAGAGTTGGACAAGTTTGTGACCCACAAAACCACCGACTTCGATATGGATAAATCCAAATTCCTAGGCGACGGTGTAGTTACGGGTTATGGTAAAGTAGATCGCAGATTGGTTTACGTTTTTGCTCAAGATTTTACCGTTTTTGGTGGTTCTTTAAGCCGCACCAATGCTGATAAAATTATTAAAGTAATGGATTTGGCCATGAAAATGGGGGCTCCTGTTTTAGGTCTCAATGATTCCGGAGGTGCTCGTATTCAAGAAGGCGTTGAAAGCTTAGCTGGATATGCCGATATTTTTTACCGCAACGTGATGAGTTCTGGTGTGATTCCTCAGATTTCTGCAATCCTAGGCCCTTGCGCTGGTGGTGCTGTTTACTCTCCAGCCATAACCGATTTCATTATGATGGTGAAAGAAACCAGTTATATGTTTGTCACTGGTCCAGAAGTGATTAAAACAGTAACTCACGAGGAAGTAACCAAAGAAGAACTGGGTGGTGCCATGACTCATAATAGCAAAAGTGGTGTCGCACACCTCACTGCTGATGACGATGAGCAAGCCATGATGATGCTGAGAGAGCTATTGAGCTTCTTGCCATCGAATAATATGGAAGATCCTCCAGTGAAAGTATGTACCGATGATGTAAATAGACTAGACAAATCGCTTAATGAATTGGTACCTACCGATCCTAACAAGCCTTATGATATGATGGATTTGATTCATTCTGTGGTGGATCAAAAGCATTTCTTCGAAATCCAACCCCATTATGCCAAGAATATCATCATTGGATTTGCCAGGATGGCCGGTAAACCGGTGGGTATTGTAGCCAATCAGCCTGCCATGTTAGCTGGTGTTTTAGATATTGATGCTTCCACAAAAGCGGCTCGCTTTGTACGTTTCTGCGATGCTTTTAATATTCCTATCATCACCTTAGAAGATGTACCTGGGTTCTTACCCGGAACGGCTCAAGAATTTGGCGGAATCATTAAGCACGGTGCTAAATTACTATATGCCTTTGCAGAAGCCACTGTTCCAAAAATCACACTTATTACTCGCAAGGCCTATGGTGGTGCTTATGATGTAATGTCGAGCAAGCATATTGGAGCCGACGTGAACTTCGCCTACCCCACTGCTGAAATCGCTGTTATGGGACCTGATGGTGCCGTAAATATCATTTATAAAGGCAAACTCAATGAGGAAGAAAAAGCAAAAGCCGTAAAAGAATACCGCGACAATTTTGCCAGCCCTTATAAAGCAGCACAAATGGGTTATATTGATGAAATTATAAAGCCAGAAGAAACCAGAAAGAAATTGATTCAGGCTTTAGAAATGACCCAAACCAAATCGAAGGTAAATCCTGCTAAAAAACATGGGAATATTCCTTTGTAGGGAATTATAAATATTGTTTTTGATATATTAGTAACACAGCTATCATGAGCTGTGTTTTTTTATTACCCCGACATAAGCTGCAAGTCGGGAGACTTGAGCTACTCTTAACCAAATGACCAGTGGCTATAGATACAAGTAACACAGCTCTCCCGAGCTGTGACCTTTTATCTGAAAACAAAGCTACAAGTCGGGAGACTTGCGCTACTCTTAAGCATATGACTAGTAGCAATAGATACCAGTAACACAGCTCTCCCGAGCTGTGACCTTTTATCTGAAAACAAAACTACAAGTCGGGAGACTTACGCTACTCTTAAGCATATGACTAGTAGCAATAGATGCAAGTAACACAGCTCTCCTGAGCTGTGACCTTTTATCTGAAAACAAAACTACAAGTCAGGAGACTTGTGTTACTCTTAAGCATATGACTAGTAGCAATAGATACCAGTAACACAGCTCTCCCGAG
>NZ_JABKCA010000082.1 GCF_013166655.1 Lentimicrobium sp. L6 | reverse complement strand
AGTATTACAATTGAATAATTCGATTATACATTAGTGGTTATTTGAACACCTCAATAATTAATTTTGTAATCATACAATGTGTTCATTTTTTCTGATTTATTGTTTTTCAATTTACGAATTTCAAAAATGCAAAATTCATTTGCGGATATTTGTTATTCGTCAACGAATATACATTTAATTCAGAGAGGAGTGATATTGTAGTAATTTTGAATATTAACACTAAACACCCATAACATGAAAAAACAATTCACTATTCTCTTTCTTTTTGGTTTTCTCCTCCCAATAGGGATTTTCGCACAGTCAAATAGAGCTATTACTCCTCCCAATAAAGTGGAGATAAGCAATGAACGAGTAGGTATTCAATTGGAGCCAAATGTAATAGAGACTTTTGAATCCTATGCCGATTTTAGTACTGTATTCTCCCCTTGGACACTTTATGATATTGATGGAACAACTACTTATGGAATTCAGGATGTTACTTTCCCTAATTCGGGTACGGCTATGTCCTATATTATCTTTAATCCTGCTAATACCACTCCTTCTCAGTCTGCTGATACTGAATTAGCAGCATATTCCGGTGCTAAGTTTGCAGCTTGCTTTAGTTCTGCACCCTCGCAAGGACCAACAAATAACGACTGGATGATTACTTCTAATCTATCTTTAGGAATAAATTCGGCATTAAGTTTTTATGGAAAATCCTATACAGTTCAATATGGAGCAGAGAAATTGAAAGTCTTAATTTCTACTACAGGAACTAATGTTAATGATTTTACAGAAATCAGTGATGGGATTATCGAATTACCAGATGACTGGTCATCCTTTCAAATAGATTTATCCGCTTATAATAACCAAGATGTATATATTGCTTTTCAGTGTCTTTCAGAAGATGCTTTTATTTTAATGCTCGACGATATTTTGGTCAGTACAGAGGCGTCTTCAGTTGGAAGTACACTCTCTGGAAAAGTAAGCGATGCTGTGGATGGTTCCGCTATCGAAGGTGCTTTGGTTCAAGTGGCAGGTCTTCAGGCTTATACCGATGCTTCTGGGAATTATAGCATTGCCAATGTACCTCCTGGCTCTTTAACAGCCAATTTTATGGGAACGCCTACCTCTGGTAGTAGCCCATTGAATGTTCAATTCACCGACTTATCCACTAGTAATACTCAATTGGTTAGTTGTTCGGCTACCGACTATATCACTTACCAGAATACTCAGGTTTCTATTCCTGAAAATCAAGAGGTGCAATTAGATATTTCACTTTCTCCCGTTTTATCTGGGCAAGAGATGCGTTTTATTGTCAATTGGGGCGCCAATCCAAGTGATTTAGATTCTCATGTTAGAACTCCAGAAATTGAAGGTTCAGCTCATCATATCTATTATTCTAACAAAGGCTCGGCAACTTCTGCACCTTGGGTGGCTTTAGATCATGATGTAACTAGTGGTTATGGACCTGAAACCACAACTATTTATCAGTTTTTTAATGGGGTTTATCATTTCTATATTTATAAATACGCTGGAACAGGTGAGATTACCACATCCGATGCTGTGGTTCAGATTTATAATCAGAATGGGTTGATTTACACCCTACAAGCACCAACTACAGGTGTTGGAAGATTTTGGTATGTTGGTACTATTGATGGAGCTTCACAGAGTTTGAATATTATCAACACCATACAAGAAACTGAACCAGGTACTGGAAAACGTAATGTGGATTATCCAGAGAAAAAAGAGCAAAGAAAAGCCATTACTTCTTGGAATTGGAATTTTGGCGATGGACAATCCTCCTCTGAGCAAAGCCCCTCTCATATATATACTTCTGGAGGATATTATAATGTATCTCTGACAGTAAGCGACGGTGTATCTAATCATACTACCACAGAAGAAAATTATATTTATGTTGAAGGTTCTCAAGGTGAAGCTACTTTATCAGGAATGGTAAGTGATGCCATTGATGGAACTGCCATTGCTGGTGCTTTAGTTGAAGTGGGCGGTTTATCGGCCTATACCGATGCCAATGGTAATTATTCCATAGCCAATGTTCCGGAAGGTTCTTTAACTGCGAATTTTATGGCGACCCCTCCTCAGGGCGTTGGACCATTAAATGTTCAGTTTAGCGACTTGTCAACCAGTAATACTCAATTGGTCACTTGTTCGGCTGCCGATTATCTGACCTATAATAATAACCAAGTAATTATTCCTGCAGATGGTACTGTAGAATTAAACATATCTCTTTCTCCGGTATTAACAGGAAACGAAATGCGTTTTGTGGTGAACTGGGGAGCCAATCCAAGAGATTTAGATTCTCATTTAAGAACTCCAGAGATAGATGGATATAGCCATCATATTTACTATTCCAATAAAGGAAATGCAACAGATATTCCATTTGCAGCTCTAGATCATGATGTAACTTCTGGCTATGGTCCTGAAACCACAACTATTTATCAGTTTTATAATGGAGTTTACCATTTTTACATTTATAAATTTGCTGGTGACGGAGAAATAACAAGTTCTGATGCTGTAGTGCAAATTTACAATCAGAATGGATTGATTTATACCTTACAAGCTCCAACAACAGGTGTTGGTAGATTTTGGTATGTAGGTACCATAGATGGTGGTTCCCAAGGTTTAAATATTATTAATGTTATACAAGAAACCGAGCCAGGTACTGGTAAATCTATTCCTGATTATCCAACAAAAATAGAGCAAGAAACAAAAGCCATTCAGGGTATTACATCATGGTCTTGGGATTTTGGTGATGGACAAACCAGTACTTTACAGAATCCAAGTCATACCTTTACTAATAATGGTGAATTCACGGTTTCCTTAACAGTGAGCGATGGGGTGGGAATGCATACCGAAACCAAAAGCAATTATGTAAAGGTTGGACCTTATTATGGAATTGAAGAGATAAAGGAGGAAGAAATTCAAATCTATCCAAATCCAGGAAGCCGTAATATTCAGTTTGCATCAGATTATATCATTGAGCATATTGAGGTGATAGATACCAAAGGGCATCAGGTGATGAGTCAAGCTATCAATGATAGAAGCATTAATCTTGATATTTCTCAGCTTAGCACCGGAATATATTTTGTGAAGATCTTGGTAGAAGATCAAATCATTACTAAAAAGATGATGGTGAAATAGATTATCAAAAATTTAATCAGAAGCCCATTGAAAGAAATCATTCTTTTGATGGGCTTTTTTTATCGTCAAGAAACAAAGCTATTAAATGCAAAAAAAGCTTAACATTTCTGTTAAGCTTTTCATTGTAGCGGGAGCAGGATTCGAACCTACGACCTTTGGGTTATGAGCCCAACGAGCTACCTCTGCTCCATCCCGCACTGTTGTTGTTTTGAGACTGCAAATATACAAGAAAAAACCATTCTGCAAAGACTAGGAAGCATATTGTTTTAGGTTTTGTGCTTTTGCTAAGCTTTATTTGCTACAACATTCTAGTTGTCAGCGCTAATGAAAAACAAATCTTTTTAAAGAATTATTTAATTTTCCAATTAACAGGCTCTTTTCCCATTGATTTGAGTAGTTCATTGGTCTTAGAAAAGTGTTTACAACCTAAAAAACCTCTGTATGCAGACAATGGAGAGGGGTGAACACTGGTCAAAATGTGATGTTTTTCTTGGTCTATGAGTTTTGACTTGGCAATGGCAAAATTACCCCAAAGCAGAAAAATTAATCCTTCTCTTTGTTCAGAGAGTCTTTTTATAATGGTATCGGTAAATTCTTCCCAGCCTTTTTTTTGATGAGAACCAGCTTGTCCTGCTCTTACAGTTAAAGTCGCATTAATCAAAAGTACACCTTGTTTTGCCCAAGGAGTCAAATCGCCCGATTGAGGTATCGGAAAACCAAAATCATCCCTTATCTCTTTAAATATGTTCTTTAAGGATGGTGGATGAGGAATCCCATCTTTAACAGAAAAGCACATGCCGTTGGCTTGATCTGGGCCATGATAAGGATCCTGACCTAGGATAATCACATTGGTTTTGCTAAATGGAGTTTCATTAAAGGCAGAGAATATCTCTTTTCCTGGAGGAAATATTTGATATTTTTTTTTCTCTTCTATTAAAAAGACTCTTAGTTTTCTGAAATATTCTGATTCAAACTGATCTTCTAGAACTTCAAACCATTCAGGATGGATATCTACTTGGGTGGATGACATATCTCTTGTTTTTTTTGAGCATGTAAATTTAGAAACAATTAAATAATTCCTTGTAATATTTTCCTAAAAATGTATTGAGCTTGATTTGTTTTGGAAAAAATGCCTATTTTAGCGGAAAATCAAGAATTGAACAAATTATAATTATAATGAAAAGAATAGCCATATTATTAGTCAGTATTTTTGTTTTGAGTTTAGTGATGTCTTCTTGTGTTTCTAGTAAGAAATGCCCTGCATACGGAGAGTCATACCAATATCAAAGAGACAGACGCTAATTATTCTTCTTATATATTAATTTAGATCAGATTTGGAATCCCAAGTCTGATACTTTTATTTACCTACATGAATATTTCTTTATTTTTAGCCCAATATTTACAGTTTCGATTAAAATCTGCCAAGGAGTTGGAATTATATTTGGTTGATCAGGTCAATAGTGCTTCCTACGATATCATTATTAAAGATTCTGGTGATAAAATTGAAGACAAGACTCTAGAAGAGTCTGAAAAAATAATTAAGGTCCTAAATCTTCAAAACCCTCATAAAAATCATATATATTATCATAAAGGTTATAATAACCTCAACATGGAATTGAAACTAGATTCTGGATTGATTCCGGATTTAGGTAATTTTCATTCCTTATTGGCTATGATAATCTTGGATCATCCTCATTGTAATATTGTATTTTCGTATATGAGTCCACGAGGGGAGTATGTTTTAAACTCCGATGCTATCCACCAGAACTTCAGTAAAGAGGAATTGCAATCCAAAGAATTATTGACCTATATTAATGAGTTATTGAAGGGGCATTTTGACGATATTATCTTTACCAAGCCATAATCGTGCCCCATGCTCTAAGTGAATTTATTGGTTAGAAAAAAAATATGTATCTTTATAGTCTAAACAAGCTAGGTTTGTGTTTGTAATGTGCTTGCAATCAATGAGATTAATTTAGAAACCAAAATCAGCAAAATACTGATGATACACCTACTGAATTGATCATAATTTTGCCCAGTAATCATTCAAACAACTAAAAAACATAATAAAATGGATTTACAACAATTTATGCATAATCTGGAGGCTAAACACCCCGGTGAGAAAGAATATCTTCAGGCAGTTCAGGAAGTTTTAGAATCATTAGAAGATGTATTAAAAGCTAATCCACAATTTGAGGCAGCTGGAATACTTGAAAGACTTGTTGAACCTGATCGTATCTTTACTTTTAAAGTGCCATGGGTTGATGATAGTGGTAAAGTTCATGTAAACTTAGGTTATAGAGTGCAGTTTAATAATGCAATCGGTCCATATAAAGGTGGTTTGCGTTTCCACCCAAGTGTTAACTTAAGTATTTTAAAATTCTTAGGATTCGAGCAAATCTTCAAAAATGCTCTTACAACATTACCTATGGGTGGTGGTAAAGGTGGTTCTGATTTCAATCCTAAAGGAAAATCTGATGCAGAAGTAATGCGTTTTAGCCAAGCCTTTATGTTAGAGTTGTGGCATGCCATTGGTCCTAATACTGACGTTCCTGCTGGTGATATAGGAGTTGGAGGAAGAGAAATTGGATTCCTTTATGGTATGTATAAGAAATTGGCGAGAGAGCATACTGGTGTTTTAACTGGTAAGGGTATCAATTGGGGTGGTTCTTTGGTTCGTCCTGAAGCTACTGGTTTTGGTGCAGTATATTTCGCAAAAGAAATGTTAGCTACTAAAGGTGAGACTTTCGAAGGAAAAACGGTTGCCGTTTCTGGTTTCGGTAACGTTGCTTGGGGTGCCATCACAAAGATTACTGAATTAGGTGGAAAAGCAGTGACTATTTCTGGCCCTGATGGATTTATTTATGACCCAACTGGTATTACAGGTGATAAAATAGAATATTTATTAGAGCTTAGAGCTACTAATATGGATATCGTTTCTCCTTATGCTGAAGAATTCCCAGAAGCTGAATTCCATGCTGGTAAAAAGCCTTGGGAAATTAAAGTAGATGTGGCTATGCCTTGTGCTACTCAAAATGAGATGAATGATGATGATGCTAAGAAATTAGTTGAGAACGGTGTGATATGTGTTGCGGAAGGTGCTAACATGCCTTGTACTCCAGAAGCTGTTGAAGCACTTCAAGACGCTAAGAAGTTATTCGGTCCTGGTAAAGC
This sequence comes from Lentimicrobium sp. L6, assembly GCF_013166655.1. Lineage (NCBI taxonomy): Bacteria > Pseudomonadati > Bacteroidota > Bacteroidia > Bacteroidales > Lentimicrobiaceae > Lentimicrobium > Lentimicrobium sp. L6. The sequence continues at coordinate 15,733 of NZ_JABKCA010000082.1, read as the reverse complement.
AGTTAACGCTGGTGGTGTTGCTACTTCAGGTTTAGAAATGACTCAAAACTCTATGAAAATAAACTGGACTGCTGAAGAGGTAGATGCTAAACTTCACCAAATTATGATTGATATTCATAATGCTTGTCAGACATATGGTACTCAGGAAGATGGTTATGTAGACTATGTTAAAGGAGCTAATATTGCTGGTTTCTTAAAAGTTGCTAATTCTATGATGGATCAAGGTATCGTATAGATATAATATATTAAATACAAAGAGCTGCTTCGATTCATTTCGGAGTAGCTTTTTTTATGCTTGCTATTTTCGCCTAGTTTTTGTAAATTAGTGATGCTTTTTGCGAACAAATATTATAGAACTAAATATTGATGACCTTAACCACGCTCACGAGCTATTTGTTGACGACAACGAATTCTTGCTTGAATTCCATGGCTGCAATTATTAAGTTTGATAATATCTTAAAAATCATTATGCTATGAAAAATCGAAATTACATGAAAATATTAGGAGTATTGCTGGTCGGAATGCTAGCATTTAGCTCCTGTGAAAAGAAATTAGATCAAACTGAAAATAATCAAGAAGCGATAGATCCGGTTGATGTTACCATGGATAACCTCGAAGCTGCTCCGGCTTTTGACTGGGAGAATACTCAGGACGCTCAAGTTGTTATTTATACAAAAGACAATGCTGGCCATCCTGTGCCTAATGTAAAAGTGAGTGTTAAAACTGGTTTTGAAGAAGATGGAGGCCAGTTTATTATTAGTGGTCAAACCAATGAAAGTGGCGTGCTGGAATTAGACTATAATTTTGAAGCTGATGTGGAGGAATTAGTATTGTCAACAGATTATTTAGGTTTCGTTCCTGAAGTTTTGGTTCCTATTTCTAATGGGCTACTCAGTTTTACTTTTGGGGGAGAACGAGAAAGTTTCTTAGCTCAAGATTTTGGTGAGGCTCCATTTAAGAAAAGTATTGAAAGTGCTTTAAAGAGTGGCTTAAATACCAATATTACCATTAATTACCTTGGAACTTATGATTCGGAAGGTGTTCCAGATTATCTAGAAGCAGAAGGAGATTATCTTTCACCAGAATTTTTAAGTGATATTAACGACGCATTGCCTGAAATTTCAGTACCTATTTATCATCCTGAGTATTTATTGGGTGTAAATGAGCATAATTTAGTGATTCTTGATGAGGCTGATGTTTGGGTAACATTCGTATCAGAAGGGGCTGGATATCGTAATGTCCTGGCTTTCTATACCTATGATAGGGACTTTCCTCCTCAAAGTGCAGATGATATAACCGAATGTACAGTAATATTCCCAAATTCTTCCTTTGCAGGTTCTGGAGGAGGCTTATATCCTGGTGATAAAGTGAAAATTGGAACATTTCCTGAGAATACTGTTGTGGGATGGGTATTATTGAGAAATGGTTGGAGTTCCAGCAGTCAACAGGTAACAGAGGGCTTAGGATTGGTTTATTCAAATCAAGAAGCTAACCCTGAACCAAATGATGATGATAAACAACATTGTATCTTATTATATGATGCCGATAGGGAATTATTCGTCATTGGTTTCGAAGATTTGATTCGCCCCGGTGGTGATAATGACTTTAATGATGCGGTTTTCTATGCAACAGCCAATCCTATAGAAAATGTGGAAATGGAAAATGTTCAACCTGCATATCCTGACCCAATCGATACCGATGGTGATGGTATTTATGATGGTTTTGACGATTATCCTGAAGATCCAGACTTGGCATTCAATAATTATTATGCCAGTAGTGGGCTTTATGGAACTTTAGCCTTTGAAGATTTATGGCCATCAAAAGGGGATTATGATTTTAATGATTTAGTGGTTGATTATAATTTCAATAGAATTTCTAACGCAGATAATATGGTGGTCACCTTGCAAGGTAAGTTTGTAGTACGAGCCATTGGTGCTAGTTTTAGAAATGGATTTGGATTTACTATTGAAGGTGTAGATCCTTCTGTAATCGAATCTGTAACAGGCACGGAATATACCGAAGGCTATATACAAACAAATAATAATGGTACAGAAGCTGGACAAAGTAGTGCTACAATTATTGTCTTTGACAATGCCTGGAAACATGGTTCGGGAAATACCAAGCAGGGAGAGGCTTTTATCGTTCCTGATACCATTACTGTAAATATAAATCTAGTTACTCCTGTTGGAGCTGATGATTTTGGAGTGGCTCCATTTAATCCTTTTATAATAGTGAATAAGGAAAGAGGTAAAGAAGTGCACTTGGCAAATTATCCACCTAGCGATTTAGTAGATGAGACCTATTTTGGTCAGGCTTTTGATGATACGCAACCAGAAATTGGAAAATATTATAAAACAGAAGAAAACTTGCCTTGGGCTGTTAATTTCCCTAGCAAATTTCAATATCCAGTTGAGACAGTGAGTATAGACTTGGGGCATTTGAAATTTGTGTCTTGGGTTTTAAGTGAAGGAGAAGATTATAAAAACTGGTATAAAGATATAGCAGGTTATAGAAATGCTGCCAATATTTATCAAGAATAATAGTAATAATTGATTAGAGCATATTGATTTTGATTAAGAGGTCGTCATTATTGGCGGCTTCTTTTTTTTGTGCAAAATATTGCATTAGTTTAATTCCTTTTTATACTTTTGTGTTCTTATACTGGAAATAATCATACTCTATATTCATGGAAAACGCAAAGCCAAAAAACAATATTACCATAAAAGATATAGCACAGGAATTAGGGATTGCTGCTTCCACAGTTTCAAGAGCCTTGAATGATCATCCAAAAATTAGCAAAAAGCGAAAAGATGATGTATTAAATAAAGCATTGGAAATGGGGTATTCCCTTGGTGTTTCAAATCTTTTGATGAATGAGAAAAGTAGTATTATTGCTTTGATTATTCCTTCTGTTAAAGATGGGTTTTATGGGCAGGTTTATCGAGGTTTTAACGAGTACTGTCTTCTGAAGGGCTATTCACTTTTGGTATTAACTTCATTTTCCGATGCTCTGGAGGAGCGCAAATGTTTCGAACACCTTTTGCAAATTAATCCATTGGCATGTATTTATATTTCCGCAACCGAGGATAATGAAATTCCAGCATTGCAGGTTTTTCTACAAAAGAAACTACCTCTAGTTATTATTCATGAAAGTGCTTTGCAGTCTAATGTTTCTACTTTTATTATGGACAGGGAAAAAGCTATTTCTGATGCGCTTGGTCATTTGTCCTCCAGTTCTATTAAGAAACCCTTATTATTGATAGATGATGCTGCTAATCCACTAGGTTCTCCGCTTGAGCTGGTGTTTCGGAGGGAGGTGGAGATGCAGGATATGGAGTTGATTGATACGAGTGTAAGAAGAATAAATAGTGATAAAGAATGTCGGTTTTTATTGGATGAGATTTATAATAAAGAAATAGAATTTGATGCTATTCTCACTTCTTCCTATATATTGGCCTTGAGAATTCAGAATTTTCTACTGACTCGTAAAACTGAGTTTGATGCCAAAATATTATTACTCAGTTTGGATGCTCATGAAACCTCTTCCATAAGTCGGCCCAAAATTTCCTATATTGATTTTCAGTCCTCTAAGGTGGCTGAGCAAATCATGAAATTGATTCAATCGCAGATTGTAAATGGTTTTGTGAATGAAACCAAAATATTTTCTCCTAAATTGGTCATCCAAAGTTCAAGTATTAGGTGGTAGATTGATTAATGCAAATAATTGCATTGTAATTGTTTTTTATTTTGAAATATATTACTTTCTTTAGGTATCAGGCAATTGTTGTTGGTATTGGATTTCTGAATGCTTCAGCTGAATTGATCTAACTTTTTGACCAAGTTTTACTCTTTTTTTCTTTCTTCATAAATACTAGGCTTATGCAATGTCTATATATTTGCATCAGTAAAAATGCAAATAATTGCATAAATATGACTTTATGAAGAAAAACCAAATCCTTTGGAGTATTATCGTTTTCTTGAGTTTATGCTCTTGCGCTTCTCAAGTGAATACCCATCTCCACGAAAAATCATCACAAATGAAAATATCTGATAACTGGGAAATCTTTCCTAATTCTGTTTGTACACAATCAGGTTCTGAAGTATCCTCAAGTTCATTTTATGTAGAATCTGCTATAGTGGCCACTGTTCCAACCACGGTTCTAAATGCTCAAGTTCAAAATGGTATTTATAAGGATATTTATTTCGGAGATAATATGACCAAAATACCAGAGGAGGATTATCAGCAAGCCTGGTGGTATCGTAAGGTCTTTACTCTTGATAATATGCATGAAGCCTTTGAATTGCAGTTCGATGGAATAAACTATAAAGCTAATATTTGGCTGAATGGGAAATTATTGGCAGATACCACATCGGTCAATAATGCATTTAAGCAATATAGATATAATATAGGCTCAGCTTTGGTGAAAGGTGAGAATATTTTAGCGGTACAAGTATTTCCTCCAAAAGCTGGAGATTTCAGTATTGGTTTTGTGGATTGGAATCCTTCTCCTCCAGATCAGAATATGGGAATCTTTCGTCCCGTATACTTGAATCAGATTGATAAAGTTCAAATTGCCGAACCTTATATCGAATCTGTATTTGAAGAGGGAAACTACAAGGTATCTGAAGAAATTATCAGCATGAAGTTGAAAAATTATGATGATCAAAAAGTAGAAGGTATCGTAAATTTGAAATTTTTAGGTCAAACAATAAATAAGGAAGTATCCATTGCCGCCAATGAAACCATAAAAGTGATTTTTCATCCATCGGAATTCCATGAATTAACAATAGACAATCCCCAACTTTGGTGGCCACATACCATTGGGGAACCTGTTTTACATGATTTAAGGATTTCTTTTTCATCAGGTGCTCAGACCATAGCCAATCATGATATGAAATTCGGGATTAGAGAAGTCAAGGATTATTATAATGAAGATGGTCATAGAGGATTTATGATTAATGGGGAGAAGATTAGTATTCGAGGTGCAGGCTGGGTTGATAATATGACTTTGGACAATACCCATGAATATGATGAGGTTCAGCTTCAATATGTAAAAGATATGAATATGAATACCATTCGCCTCGAAGGTTTTTGGGGTAAAGATGAGCACCTCTATCAACGATGCGATGAATTGGGGATTCTTATCATGGTAGGTTGGAGTTGTCATTGGGAATGGGAAAATTATCTTGGAAAAGTTTGCGATGAGAAATATGGTGGAATATTGTCGGACGAGGATGTGAGTTTGATGGCCGGTGCTTGGAAAGATCAAATTTTATGGTTGAGGAATCACCCTTCTATTATGTCCTGGTTTAGTGGAAGTGATTGTATTCCATTACCGAAATTGGAAAAGCTTTATTTTGAGACTTTTAAAGAATACGATACCAGTAGAGTTTACTTATCATCTGCTAAGGAATGGAAGAGTGGGGAAGTGGAATCAGGTGTGAAAATGCGTGGCCCATATGCCTACGTGCCTCCTGTTTATTGGTATGCAGATACCCTTTATGGTGGCGCTTTCGGCTTTAATACCGAAACAGGCCCTGGAGCTCAAGTCCCTCCAATCGAAAGTATCAGGAAGATGATTCCAGCAAAAGATTTATGGCCCATAAACGAGATGTGGGATTTCCATTGTGGAAGAAATGAATTCAACACCTTAAGTAGATATACAAAAGCCTTAAATGAAAGATATGGCGAAGCAAAATCAGTAGAAGAATATGCTCGAAAGGCCCAATTGCTTAATTATGAGTTGATGCGCCCAATGTTCGAAGCTTTTTCAGTAAATCGTTATGAAGCAACTGGTGTGATTCAGTGGATGCTCAATTCGGCTTGGCCAGAGATGTATTGGCAGTTATACGATTCTTATTTATTACCAAATGCAGCTTATTTTGCCACAAAAAAAGCAGGAGAACCCATTCAGGCCATCTATAATTATGAAGATGAAGGTGTTTATATGGTGAATGATAAACTGGAAGATGAAGCGAATATGGTTTTGGATATCAGAGTTTATAATATTGAATCTAAATTGATATTGCATGAAATTTTAGGAGTTAATATTTATGCCAATTCCGCTCAGAAGCTTTATGACCTGAGTGGCTTAAAGGAAAAAACAGGAACCTATTTTGTAGATCTGAGAGTCTCAAGAGAAGATGAAGATATAGCTCAAAATTTCTACTGGCTCTCCACTCAAGAAGACTTGTTAGACTATGAAGCCAAGGTGCCCAATTGGTATTATCATACGCCCTCTAAGCAATATTCTGATTTCTTATTGCTCAATACTTTACCCTCCTCAAAAATGGAGCAAAGCATGGTGTCTGAAATTCAAGGTAATGAAATGGTTTATAACATTACGCTGAAGAATTTGAATTCCAATATTTCATTTTTTATAGAAATGATGATGAAGGATCAAGAAACTGGGGAGACTATTTTACCCGTTTATTGGGAAGACAATTATGTTTCTCTTCTACCTCATGAGAAAAGGTTTTTAGAAGCACGTATACCATTGAGCTTGGTAGAGGGGAAAAACATAGATTTAATCGCTCTTCCTTATAATTCAGCTAAATAATTAAAAATGAAAGCAAAAAGAAATCTCATATTGGTTTTTGTAGTTCTACTGAGCTTTTTCGTCATCTCCTTTTTAACGAATATACTTGGAGCTTTGAATCCAGCTGTTTCATTGAGTTTCAAACTTAGTGAGACCATGGCTGGCTTTCTTCCTTTTTCTTTCTTTATCGCATATGGAGTGATGTCAATACCTGCAGGTTTTTTAGTGGAAAAGCTTGGTGAGAAAAAGATGATGCTGATTGCATTCATAATGGCTTTTGCTGGCTCTTTCTTGTTTGCCGCTTTGCCGAGTTTTCCTGTTTTTCTTTTGTCTTTATTTACTATTGGTGTAGGAATGGCCATTCTTCAAGTTGTTATTAATCCTTTATTACGAGTGAGTGGTGGTGAAGAGCATTATGCCTTTTTCTCTGTATTGGCCCAATTGATTTTCGGACTGGCTTCTTTCGTGAGTCCATGGGTATACTCTTATTTAGTATTGGGTTTGGCAAATGGAAGCACTTCGCTAATTATTAATTTGATGTCTGGTATAGTGCCCTTCGCTATGTCTTGGGTTTCTATGTACTGGGTATTTGTCTTTTTAGCGTTATTGATGTTTGTTATTATAGCTTTCATTCACTTCCCCTCAGTAGAGTTAAAGCAAGATGAAAAAGTGGGAAGCATGTCTTCTTATTTGGGAATGTTTAAGAATCGGATTGTGATTTTTTATTTCTTCGGCATATTCGCTTATGTGGGAGCAGAGCAAGGTATCTCTTATTGGATGTCTAAGTTTTTGCAAATTTATCATGGTGTAGATCCTGCGCTTGACGGTGCTTCTACCGTGGCTAACTTTTGGGGACTGATGACCATTGGTGGATTAATTGGCTTGGTATTATTAAAACTATTGGATAGTAAAAAGATTTTAATAGGATTTACTTTTCTATCTATCATAAGTTTGGCAATAGCGCTTTTTGCATCAGTAGATATTTCAGTTTTAGCTTTTCAGTCTTGTGGATTCTTCCTCTCGGTGATGTATCCCATCATCATTTCTTTGGCTTTAAATTCTTTCTTGAAAAACCATGGCTCCTTTGCAGGGATTTTAATGACTGCAATTATAGGTGGTGCCATCATTCAATTATTAATAGGCGTATTTAGTGATTTATTTTCACTGAAAATGGGAATGATGTTAGTGTTTTTATGCTTGGGATATATTTTTAGTATTGGAATTTGGGCCAAACCATTGGTGACGAATAAAACCATGAGTTGGAAGGGGTTATTGAGTTCAGAAAAAAAATAATGCATTTTAGAAATAGAAATAATGAATGATATAAATAATATGAATGATAAAGCTGTTATTGGGATTTCTTTAGGAGGTGGTGTGCTTTTAGCAGGAAAAGTAAAAAATGGAAAAGTACTTAAAGGCCTTAGAAAAAAGATAAACAATAAAGATTCTGAGGATAGCATTATCAAGGAAATTGTTTCGGCTGTAAAGGAATTGATAGATGATGAGGTTGTTGGAATTGGTTTTGGAGCACCAAGTTTAGTTGATGTTCAGCAAGGGATAGTTTATAATGTACAGAAAATAAAATCTTGGAAAGAGGTCCATATTAAAGAGATTTTAGAAGATGCCTTTGGCTTGCAAATTTATGTAAATAATGATGCCAATTGCTTTGCTACTGGAGAACTATATTTTGGGAAAGGCCAATCTTGTAAGAATTTGGTGGCCTTGGTTCTTGGAGTTGGAGTTGGTGCTGGAATTGTATTTAACGAGCATTTGTATTCTGGAAGTAATTGTGGTGCTGGTGAATTTGGAAACGTTCCATACCGCCACCACGATTTAGAATACTACCTGAGTGAGGCGTATTTTGAAATAAAATACGGATTAAACCTGGAAACCCTCCTCAAAAGAGCCGCCAAGAAAGATAAAATTGCCCTTGCGGTTTTTGAGCAATATGGCTTTGATTTAGGGAATGCCATCAAAACCATTATGTATACCATCGACCCTGAATTAATTATTTTAGGTGGCCCAATATCTAGAGCTTTCGAATATTTTAAAGAGGCCATGTGGGAGAAGGTCCACACTTTTACTTATCCCCGTAGTGTTCAGAATTTAAGGATAGAAGCCAGCGAAAATGAACATATCGCGGTATTAGGTGCAGCAGCTTTATATTTTGATGCTCGGAATAATGTTTTAAGAAAAGAGTCTTTATAAACAAAACAAATATTATTATGCAAACCAAACAGAACCATTTTAACCTGAGAAGCTTCCCCATTATAACCAAACAAAAGATGGCTGCTTTTCAACATCCACAAAAGTCTGTGGCTTCTCAATATGTGGCACATAAAATTGCTGATGAAATTAGAGAGAAGCGGCTATTGAATCAAAACTGTGTGTTGGGCTTGGCAACAGGTTCTAGTCCGATATTGGTTTATAAAGAACTCATTCGTTTACATAAAGAAGAAGGATTGAGTTTTGATAATGTCATTACCTTCAATCTGGATGAATATTGCAATTTAGTTAAAGATGATGAAAACAGTTATCATTATTTTATGAATCACTATCTTTTTAATCACATTAACATCCCCAAGGAAAATATTCATATTCCAGCAGGGGTTTTAAAAGAGGAGGAGCTTGACCAGTTTTGTCAAGACTATGAATCTTTAATTCAGAATTGTGGTGGGTTAGATATTCAGGTGTTGGGAATTGGAAGAACTGGTCATATTGGGTTTAACGAGCCAGGTTCTGGTTTCGATTCCATCACCAGAAGAGTGGTTTTGGATGAACTTACAATTTCCGATGCCGCCAAAGATTTTGGAGGAGCCGAGTTTGTGCCCAAACAAGCCATAACCATGGGAGTGAAGACCATTCTTTCCGCCAAGAAAATATTCTTAATGGCTTGGGGAGCTAAAAAAGCAGATATCTTGGAAGAGTCTTTTTGTAGGCCATTTAGTCACGATGTTCCAGCTTCTTTTCTGCAAGCTCATCAGAATGTAGAATTGGTTTTGGATAACGATGCCGCCTTTAAAATGCAACAATTGTCAGCGAAAATAGGGTAGAAGAGAGAAGAGAGAAGAGAGAAGAGAGAAGAGAGAAGAGAGAAGAGAGAAGAGAGAAGTAAGAGGTAGTAATTTCTAAATGAACTTAATAATGCATTCTTCATCCATCATCGGTCATCCGTCACCTGTCATCTATCATCGGTCCTCGGTCCTCGGTCCTCGGTCCTCGGTCCTCGGTCCTCTTTTTTCCAACAACATTCCCTATATTTGTAATCCATAATTAAACACAAAATCATGTCTCATTTTAGTCCAGTTGAAAAAGTATATCTTCAGAAATCTGAAAGAACACAAATGCAAAGTCAAATGCCTTATATCACCGTTGATAATTTCCCTGATTTAGGAAAATTTACGGCATTGAGATTTATAGAATGGGTGCAGCAAAACCCAAAAGGTGTTATTAGTCTTCCTACCGGAAAAACTCCAGAACACTTTATTAAATGGACACAGTATATCATCAAAAACTGGGGCAATGATAAAGTAAATGCCATTTGTGAGGAATATGGACTATCAACACAAACAAAACCTGATTTAAGCCAATTGCATTTTGTTCAAATCGACGAGTTTTATCCCATCAACCCAGAGCAACATAATAGTTTTTCTTGGTATGTGAAAGAGTATTATATCAAAGGCTTTGGATTGAATCCCAATTTGGCGCTACTTATTGATGCCAATGAGATTCCTTTGGCTGAAGGTTTGAAGTATGATAAGGTATTTCCTGAGCTAAAGGTCGATTTGACTTTGCGATACAGAGAAGCTAAATCCGACATAGAGCGATTGCAAAAAGAATCCATCATGCTTATAGATGATTGGTGTAGTGGCTATGAAAGAAAGATACAGGAGTTGGGAGGAATTGGTTTTTTCCTTGGAGGCATCGGCCCCGATGGTCATATTGCTTTTAATACGCGTGGTTCCGACCATTTCTCAACTACTCGATTAACAGAAACCAACTTCGAAACTCAAGCTGTGGCGGCTGGAGATTTAGGTGGAATAGAAATTTCAAAAAATAGATTGGTCATCACTATTGGTTTGCAAACTATTTCGTATCAGCCCAATGCGGTGACTATTATTATTGCTGCTGGGGAAGCAAAAGCCCAAGTGGTGAAGAATTCCTTGGAATGTAAAGCATCCAATGAGTTTCCGGCCAGTGCTTTGCATAAAATGAAGAATGCCAGATTTTATATCACTAATAGTGCAGCCAGTAAATTGCAGGATAGCATAGAGAAATACTATAAAGAAGGGGAATGGACTTTCGAGAAAACCGAGAAAGCTATTATCGACCTTTGTGTGAAAAATGATATTTATGCGCATCATATTACTTTGGAAGACTTACAAGCTGATGAATGGTGTACTTTGATTCCTAATTTATCGTTGAATACAGTGCATGAAGTTATTTTATCCATTCAGTCTAAGATTAAGAAGGGAATGGAAACTAGTCAAAACCAAAATTACTATCATACCGGCCCTCATCACGATGATATAATGCTTGGGATTTTTCCCCATATTAGTCATGAGCTTCGAGAGGCTAGCAATAACTTTACTTTTTCTATTCTAACTTCTGGATTTACGGCGGTTACCAATAGTTTTATCATTAACATCCTCCAAGATGCGCTTTCTTTTATGGAGCAAGGATTGATTCAGATGTTGAAATATCCTGATTTTTTCCAGTCAGGATATAAGCTAAAGAGGGATAAAGATATTTACCATTATTTGAATCAGGTGGCTTCAGGGGAGTTGATTCAAAGAAGGAGGGGGCTTTGTCATCGTTTGATACGTGATATGGTTGAAATTTATCAGCTTAGCAGCGTGAAGGAATTGACCTTGCGAATTAAATTCATCATAGAATTATTGAGTAATAGCTACGATGGTGAAAAAAATCCCAGCGATATCCAAAAGCTAAAAGGAAGAATTAGAGAGTTTGAGGAGGAATTAGTTTGGGCTCATTTTGGGGTTCAGGTCAAAAATGTAAAACATTTACGATTGGGCTTTTATACTGGAGATATTTTTACAGAGCAACCAGAGTCCAAACGCGATGTATTGCCTATTTTAGAGGAATTCAAAAGAACAAAACCAACGGTAATCAGTTTGGCTTTAGATCCAGAAGGCTCAGGGCCAGATACCCATTATAAGGTATTGCAAGCGGTAGCCGAGGCGGTTCGTCTTTGGTCAAAAGAAGAGGATGTTTCCGAATTGAAAATTGTGGGATATAGAAATGTATGGTATCGTTTCCATCCTTCAGAATCAGAAGTTTTGGTCCCGGTTTCGTTAAACTCACTCTCTTCAGTTGAGAATGCTTTTAGTCATTGCTATTTGAGTCAGGTGGAAGCGAGTTTTCCGAGTTATATGTTAGACGGGAAATTTAGTCAGCTGGCCCAGCAAATTTGGATAGAGCAACTCAAACAAATACAATTGGTTTTAGGTAAAAATTACTTTTACGAAAACGAGCATCCACGCTTAAGAGGATGTCATGGAATGCTCTATTATAAAGAGATGGATGTGAAAACCTTCCTCACCAAAGCTAGAAGTTTAGAGAAATCTATGGAAGGGAGTTTGTAGGTTGATAGGCGATACTCTATAAAGGACAAGCGGAATGACTATTTGATTCGTTTAATCAATTGGTTTGTAGTGAAATGTAAATAGGTGAGTATTTTCTCATAATATGCTTTTCCTTATTTGATAACCTTTTTGTTTTCTTAGTGAAGTTTGGTGGAATAGCTTTTTCACAGGTGGTTTCAAAGTGTTTCACAAGAGTCTTATGGAATAATAGTATGCTTGATTCTTTCAGATATTTAGATTGTCATTTTCTGAAATTCCCTCATCTTTGTAAAAAAAATCCATGGACGAGAAGTACAAATGCTCAGATTGTAATTGGGAAGGCAAAGAGTCAGAACTTGAGTACGATGAAACTGAGACCTGCTTCGGAACTGATCAAATTGAAATGTGTCCACAGTGTGGGTCTTATGAGGTGAAGCGCATTGTCACTAAATAGTGTAATAGTTTAGCTTGAACTTTGTAATTATGTGTTCTCTTGGAAAGTTAATTTCTATTAAGAAGTACTGTCAAAAAAAATGTGCTATTTTAAATTTATTCAAAATGAAACTCAATTTTTTACTATATCTACTGTTTGTCGTTGGTCCTCTGATTGCTCAAGTGAAACAAAATAGTCCGAAGGAGAGTAAGGTAGAGGATGGAAGAGTTTGGACAGAATTGTTTTCTGATTCTATTTCGGTTCAGCAACCTTTGTTTTTTGTAAAATACAATAGTTTAATCTTGACTTTCAACAGGAATGAGTTAAAGAGAACTATAGAAGAAAAGGTTTCTAGCGGTGAGCCACTAGTAAAAAATATGAAGGTTTTAGATTTGACAAATATAGAAGATACAATCCCCCCTAAACAGGTTGGCTTAAAAGATGTGTTACATAGATTAGCTGAAAATTCAAATTCAGATACAATGGAGCTTGATAATGTATTAGTTCCTTTTTTCTTACTAAAGAATAATAGTTTTTATGCAGAGTATAAAGGTGAGTTTGTTGACAAAGTTCTTATTGAAGATTATGAGACAAGTTTTTCTGGTGGTGTGAAATACTATTTTTTAAATGATCAAATCGATACCTTGACAATAATAAATTTACATATTGGATGAGATAGTTATGTTCAGTTCATGGTAGAGAATATGTGTTAAATGCAAACCTGCTCATTGTTATTTATTTTTCTATTAGCGATTAATTCTTGACCGTTATTTAGCCTTGTCTCAAAAAGTAGGTCTGTTATAATTAATTATAGTTCACTGTAAGTTGTTAACTATTAACTAAAATAGGCATCTCTCGTATTGAAATTTAGCGGATTCTTTCTAATTTAGCTCACAGAAAATAATACTTAAAACAGCATAAAATGATAGTTCAGCAATTAGTGAATCCCTCTAGTATTGTGGTCATTGGAGGTTCTAATGATATCCATAAGCCAGGTGGAAAAATCCTTAAAAATTTGGTAGATGGTAATTACCAGGGCAATTTATATGTTTCAAATCCCAAAGAAGATGAAATACAAGGTATAAAATCTTATCGTGATTTAAAAGAATTGCCTAATGTAGATTTGGCTATTATTGCCATTGCAGCAAAATATAGTTTACCTACTATTGAGTTCCTTACTGAGAATAAAAACACCAAAGCATTTATTATCATATCTGCAGGTTTTAGTGAGGAAAGCGAAGAAGGGGCTATTCTAGAGCAGAAAATTGTTGATCAAATCAATAAGCATGGTGGTTCTTTAATTGGACCTAATTGTACGGGTATTTTAACCACTCAACACCACAGCATTTTTACAGAGCCTATTCCTAAATTAGATCCTCAAGGATGTGATTTTATTTCTGGTTCTGGTGCTACTGCTTGTTTTATTATGGAAGCTGGTATAGATAAAGGATTAAGCTTTTCTTCGGTTTATGCTGTTGGAAACTCTGCTCAAATAGGAGTAGAGGAGGTCTTGGAATATTTAGATGAGACCTTTGATTCGGAAACCAGTAGCAAGGTAAAGCTTCTTTATATTGAGAATGTCGACAAGCCAGATAAGTTATTAAAGCATGCCAAGTCATTAATCGAAAAAGGATGTAAGATTGCGGCTGTAAAAGCGGGTTCTAGTGATGCAGGTAGCCGTGCGGCTTCTTCTCATACCGGCGCTTTAGCTAGTCCTGATTTTGCTGTTGATGCTTTATTTAAGAAAGCTGGAATTGTTCGTTGCTACGGTAGAGAAGAATTGATTACTGTTGCTTCTGTGTTTATGCATCCAGAATTGCAAGGAAAGAATATCGCTATCATTACCCATGCTGGTGGTCCAGCAGTGATGTTGACAGATGCTTTGTCAAAAGGTGGATTGGAAGTTCCTCATATCGAAGGCGAAGCTGCTGAAGAATTGAAAGGTCTTTTATATCCAGGCTCCTCTGTTGCCAACCCTATCGATTTCTTAGCCACTGGAACCGCAGAGCAATTGGGCCATATTATCGATTATGTCGATCAGAAATTTGATGATATCGATGGTATGGTGGTCATTTTTGGTACTCCAGGTTTGGCTCCGATATTCGATGTTTATGAGCTTTTGGATGAAAAGATGAAAACAGCTAAAAAGCCTATTTTTCCTGTTTTACCATCAACCTATACTGCTCATGAGGAAGTGAAAAGTTTCGTAGCAAAAGGAAGAATTAATTTCCCTGATGAAGTTTTATTCGGAAATGCCTTAACTAAGGTTTTTGCAACAGAAAAGCCTATCGCCAAGCGCAAGAAAAGCAATTTTGAAATTGACAAAGCCTATATTAGAGCGATTATCGATAGTAATGAAAATGGATATTTATTACCTAGTGCTGTCCGTTCTTTATTAGATGGAGCAGGTATTCCTCGTGCTAAAGAAGCCACCGTTTATTCTAAGGAGGGTGCGGTAGAATCTGCCGCCAAAATAGGTTATCCTATGGTGATGAAGGTAGTTGGTCCTGTTCATAAATCAGATGTAGGTGGAGTAGTTTTAAATGTGAAGTCTGATGAGCAATTGGTTAAGGAGTTTAACCGCATGATGAAGATTCCAGAAACAAAAGGAATCCTATTACAGCCCATGTTAAGCGGTACAGAATTATTTGTGGGTGCCAATTATGAAGATAAATTTGGTCACATGATTTTATGTGGCCTTGGAGGAATCTTCATTGAGGTTTTAAAAGATGTGAAACAAGGCTTATGTCCTATTTGCCCTAATGAAGCCTTAGGAATGATTAGGGGGCTGAAGAGCTATAAGATTATTGAGGGTGTTAGAGGACAAAAAGGAATTGATGAAAAAATCTTTGCGGATATCTTGGTACGTCTTTCTGCATTATTAGAAGTGGCTCCAGAAATCAAAGAATTGGATCTAAATCCACTTTTAGCTACAGGAAAGAAAATCATTGCTGTGGATGCTAGAATTAGAATAGAGAAATAGAATTTCTTAAACGATAATATGACCTCATCTATATACTTAGGTGAGGTTTTTTTATGATAATTAGGCGGGATAATAAAAACCTTAATGAAGAATAAGACTATAAAAAACGCCAACTAAACAGCTGGCGTTTCAAATAAATATATAGGGTTACCCATTTAGTTCACAAATAGTTGTATATGAGTATATTATTTTG
>NZ_JABKCA010000081.1 GCF_013166655.1 Lentimicrobium sp. L6 | reverse complement strand
TTTATTCTTTTTCACAACTAGAATAAGCTCAAAGCACTATCTTTGCTCGCTAAAACTAAAAACTTGCAGCGTAAAATAATCATAAGTCTTTTATTTATCATTCTCTTCATATTATTATGGAGAAGCTGCGAACCTGATCAAAAACATCCTCAAGAAGCACCTCAAATACCAATGGTTGAAACTCCTCCAAAGTTTTACATACAGGAAAGTGGTATATATCTTTTAAATAAGAATTGGGAGGAAATCCCGTTGGATAGTCTGTTGAGGACAGAACCTCATATAGAATTACTCCCTAGCCATTTTAAAGAAATTATTTTTATTACATCACAAGGCGATAGTATTCAATTTTCAATAGAAAAAATTTACAGCAAAGAACCTATTATATTTTTTAATAGAAATAAGGCTCCATTTCTTAGCAATAGAAAAGGTTATAATAAGAGTAGGTCATTTTTCTTTTCAGACTTAGTTCAAAATAAAGATACTTATATTCTAGAAAAAACCCATCATGTTTCACAAACTGTAATTGACGAAAAAACACCAATAAAGGCTGAAGAAAGAATATTATTTGCTTACGAATCCATCAAGTCTAAAACAATTGGATCATTGGATATTCCAACCATAAAAAGATCCCTCGAAAAGAAACAAGAACTAGAATTAGCAGATCGAAGTTTATATTATCCTCTTCTCAATTATAATCAATTTATTGAGCTTGGCTTTGATAATGATTTTTGGGACTATACCGATTATTACTATACAAATGGAGTATATTTAAGCTATAGCCATCCATTTTTTGTAGAATCTCCTCTCTCCTATTTACTAGTTTCAAATGGGAAAAGCGGTATAGATTACTATGGCATCACACTTGTACAAAATATGTATACTGGAATTCAACCTAAAGTAGATTCCATTGTGCCAGATGACAGACCATGGGCAGCTTATACCATGTTGGGGCAAAACTTAATATCCTTTGACTCAAAAAACAAGATGCAACATTATTCTGAAATCAACTTTGGAGTAGTAGGCCCTTATAGTGGAGGTGGATTTATACAAGACTTGGTTCATACCATCTTACCCAATAACTCACCTCCACAAGGGTGGCATAATCAAATTAATACAGATTATATCATAGATTACCAATATAAATTAAGAAGCCTCCTCTATGAAAATTATCAATTTGAATCCTATTTAATAGCGGGAGCTCAAATTGGTACACTTAGAGATAATCTGAAATGGGGATTTGGAGGGAAATATGGAAGTTTTATTCCTTTCTACCAAGATATAACGGCCTATAATCGAAAAAGATTATCACCTACTTTCCCTAGAAAAATACGCTTTAATTTCCTTATAGAAATAGAGACACAATTAATTGGATATGATGCCACTTTACAAGGCGGAGTTACCGACAGAAGAAGTGTTTATGTTATTCCTCCAGGGCAAATAAATAGATTTGTCATTGAAGGAACAGGAGGGTTAGTTCTATCTTATGGTCGTTTTGAATTACAATTTATTCAACATTGGAAGTCCAAAGAATTCAGAACAGGTAAAGATCATAAATACGTCAGTGTCCGATTAAAAACTGCATTTTAACGATTGTTAACTTCCCTTGATAATTAATAGAATTAACTAGTTCCTTTGTCAAATTTTTTTTTTACATTACATCATATTATGAGTAAAAACAATTCCTGCTTAAAAGATTCATATGATGTAGTAATCATTGGTGGAGGTATCAGTGGACTTACATCCTCTGCCTTATTGTCAAGGGTAGGTTTATCGTGCTGTGTCATCGAAATGGATGCTAGACCTGGTGGATATCTAGCTGGCTTTGATAGAGGTGCATTTCGCTTCGATTCTTCTATCCACTGGTTAAATAACTGCGCCGCTGAAGGATGGGTAGGAAGGATTTTTGATATTATTGGTGATGATTATCCAAAAGCAAAAATACAAAAGAACATCCGACGATTCATCTCTAAAGACTTTGACTATTTAGTCACAAATTATCCTGATAATCTCAAAAATCAATGGATAAAGGAATTCCCTGAAGACAAAAAAGGAATTACTCGATTTTTTCGAGATGCTAAAAGGATTTCAAAGTCTTTTGATGATTATATCAACTTGAGTAGGACTATGGATACCATGGGCGTTTTTGAAAAAGGTATTTATGGATTAAAAATGTTGAAATTTGCTATCCCATTTATACCACATCTAAAATATTCAGGAGAGGAGGGCATTAGCAAAGGCCTATCAAAATACTTTTCTAATCCTAAACTACAAAGTGTATTCTGCACGGAACCAGACTTACTATCCTGCTTAATTCCAATTTCTTGGGCCTATTCCAATAATTTCCAGACTCCTCCAACTGGTGGTAGTCAAAGCTTTCCTGAATGGTTAGTTCATTCAAGTAAAGAAATGGGTGCTGAGATATGTCTAAAATCAAAAGTTATAGAGATTCTAACTCAAAAGAATAATGTAAAGGGGGTGAAAGTCCAATTTAAATCAGAAACTAGGGAAATAAATGCCAAATATGTAGTTGCTGCCTGTGATGCAAGTTCCTTATATTCCAAGCTTCTTCCGAGTACTGAAGAAAATCAAAAAAAATCTAAGCAAATAGAAGATTCAGAAATGTATGCATCTGCACTAAGTGTTTCTATAGGATTAGATTGTAAGGCTGAGGATTTAGGTTTTGGTGAAGAAAATATTTATTTGGCAGACTCCTCATTAAATAGGGCTGAATTGGATAGTGGAGATCCTAAAACTAGCGGAATGCATATAATTGCATCATCGGTCAGGGATAAATCATTGGCTCCTTTATCAAAGGGCACACTCACCTTATTTATCCCAGCTTGGATTGAGCAGAATAATTATTGGGCTTGTGTTAGAGACGAACATGGCCAATTTAAAAGAACAAAAGCTTATAGAGATTTGAAAGCTGAATATGCCAATATTTTAATAGATAGAGTTAGAGATTCCATTGCACCTAATATTAGAGATCATATTGAATATTTGGATGTAGCCACTCCTATTACACTGCTCAGATATACTGGAAATAGAAATGGTAGCATGATGGGACAAAAGCCTGGTAAGAAAAATATGCAAGCCAATGTAGCTTCCTATAAAACACCCTATAAAAACCTTTATCAAAGTGGTCATTGGGCTGATTTAGGTGGCGGGATTTTAATTGCCATGAAATCTTCAGTCAATACGACTCTAATGATTCTTAAAAAGGAAAAACCAATGCATTTCAAATTATTAGCCAAATATATCGATGGAAAAATCCCTCTATCTCAACTGAAAAGTTTTCAGGATTGGAAATTATATGATAACTCATGGGTTCAGGAACTCACTCCTGCACAAAAGTTAGGAACAGAGAAATAACACATTCGATTATTGAATTTTGAGAATCCCCTGAATAATTGGTGTTAACCCTGCAAAGAAAAACTCAACCGCAATAACCATCACTATCAATCCCATTAACTTCAGCATAATTTTATTCCCAGTCTCCCCAAGGAATTTAATAATCGTTCCACCACTGATATAAATAACTAGAGTTAATAGCATGGTTATTATAATTGTCCCTATTAGAATAGCCTTTAGCATAAGCGTATCAGAATCTTGCATCAATACAATAGAGTTTGTAATTGCCCCAGGTCCAGCAATCATAGGTATTCCAAGGGGAGTTACCGCTATATCATCTACATATTCCTTTACTTCATTGGGATTTATGCTTTTCAAAGAACTCAAACGAGCGTTTAACATATCATAACCCATCATAAAGAATATAATTCCACCGACAACTCTAAAACTATCTACAGATATACCAAAAAACTGAAATAGCATTTGTCCTCCAAAAGCAAATATTAATAAAGTAATAAAAGCAGTAATAACAGCTTTCAATGCCGTTCTTGCCCTCTCCTTTTTATTCAAGTTCGCTGTCATGGTCAGAAATACTGGCATGGATCCCAAAGGATTAATCAAACTAAAAAAGCTTGTGAAGTATAATAAAGCGACTGTGAATAAATCTGTATATCCAGCGTTCATGAGTATTTTTTTTGCAAATGTAAAAAAACGGCCTGATAAATATCAGGCCGTGCAAAAATTATCTCACTAATGTGACTATCCCTTTATATAGATGCTCATTATTAAACGAATCCTTTACTCTAATAATCCAAGAATAAACTCCCAAAGGTGCTTGCTCTTTTGATGACGTTTGGAAATCACCTTTCCAATGCTCCAATGGATCTTTAGTCTCAAATAATAACTCTCCCCAACGGCTATATATTAAAAACTCATAATCAGTACCTTGGAAATAGGAACCTACTGGCCCAAACGCATCATTCAATCCATTATCGTTTGGTGAAAAAGCATTTGGCATATAGAATGAGAATACCGGATCAACGAATAAGGTATTAGATATAGTATCCACACATCCATTCTGATCTTGGATAGTTAATAAAACTCTAAAGCTTCCAGTATCTTGATAAATATGCATTGGGTCTAAGCCAATGGTATCATTATTGTCACCAAAATCCCAATGATAGTATTCTACAGGTGAAACTGTACCCATACTTCTATCATTAAAATAAACTTCAGGCTCTCTAATACTTGGGTCTTCAGGGTAATATCCAAAGTCAGCAATTGGTTTGTCGAAAACGTTGAAACCACTAATGCTATCAATACCTGAACAACCTAATTCACTCACCACTCTCGAAATAACATTATAATTACCAATCTCTAATTGATGATGCAAACTGTCCACATCAGTATAAACGGTGTCATTGAAGCCAAATATCCACTGATAATAAGCAATATTACCCTCCTCTAATAAGGCCGTATCTCGGAAAAATATTTCATTTTCTGGCCCACAACCAAAGTCTCGATCGGCAAATAAGTGATTTAATGGAGAAGGATTAATATTAATATCCCTATCTGTTGAATTGGTACATCCTGAATCTGAAATCGCAATTAAACTGGGTTGATATAAACCACCATACTCATACCAATAAGCAGGATTCTGTAAATATGATGTATCTCTTTCGGAATACTGATCTCCGAAAACCCATCTCCAGCCTACAACTTCGCCATTAAACACCCATGAATGGTCAATAAAATGGATGGAATCGCGACTACACATTAGATTCTCTTGAATGTCAAAAGCTGCATTTGGCGTTTCATTTACATAAAGCCCTTTTGTGGTTCCTACCGTAAAATCACCAAATTCGTTGGTGGCAATTAGTTTCATTTGCACATCTTTCATTCCAACAGTTGTATAAGTATGATATACAGTATCACCTGACTCAATAGGTAATTCATAGATAACTCCATCCCCAAAGTTCCATATGATAGAATCAATAGTTACTCCTTCATTATTCACAAATGAATGATTGATAAATTGAACTTCTTGTCCTAAACAAGCAGGATTGCTAAATTGGAAACTCAAATCGATACAACTCTCTCGTTCAACTACAAACTCAGTAGTTTGAATACAACCATTAGAATTGGTTAAGCTTATAGAAGCTATATACTCATTTGCTCCTGCTGGATAGTTATGTTCGAGAGGATCTGGATAATTACTAGAGTTAAAAGTTTCATAGGTACCATCCCCATATTCGAAATGGTAAAGGATAATAGAATCAGCATTGGCTATAGAATGATTATAAAACTTACTAGGATCACTACAACTGGCTTCTGGAATAAAATAATCAACAATTGGAGCGGGATAAACCTTCACTGCCTGGTTGATAACTATGGTTTCACATCCACCATCATCTACTCCAATTAAGGTAGCATAGAAAGTTCCTCCAGCAGGATATTGATGATAAATAGTATCACTATGAACAATAGTATCGGTATTATCACCAAAGAACCATTGCCATGTAGCCACCTGATCGTTCTCAGGTTGTATGAGCTCAGCAATTAATCGCGTTTCTTCTCCTTCACAAACTATATTGGAAGTGAATGCTATTTCCATACTTGGTTTTACCTCCACTGTATTCATAGCGGTATCTTGACAACCAAATTCATCTGTTATAATCATTTCCACATCATAAAACTGCCCTGTTTCAATATAAGAATGCACTGGATTTTGGTTATAAGCGAAAGCTTCATCACCAAAATTCCATTGCCAAGCTATTCCATTTGTTCCAGCAAGGTGTGCAGTAGTATCGAAAAAGTGAATAATTCCAGTTTGACAAGCTGTATCTGCATGTATAAAGCCAGCGATTGGAGTAGGTCGAACTTCAAAATAACGATAGAAGTAGGCACTTTGACATCCTAGTGTATCATAAACGGAGAGTGAGACTGTAAAATCACCTATATTTTCGTAGCTATGGAATACATTAGGGTTTTCCGGTGCATTAATGACTAACTCATCAGAACCATCACCAAAATCCCAAACCCAAGTAACTATTTCATTATTTTCAGTAAACGACGAATCACTAAATAAAACGGGCACATTCTGACAACTTGCATTTCCTAATTTAAAGAATGCAGTTGGGGCCGGAGAAACAATCACTTCTTGGATAATCTCACCCGAACAGCCGGATGTATCGGTAATAGTTAATATCACATCATAAATTCCAGCTTCAGTATAGGTGTAGGTTGGATTTTGAAGACTTGAGGTATCATTTAAACTAGTTGGATCATTAAAGTTCCAGAACCAAGCGGCTATACTATCTACGGCTGAAATGGATTCATCTGTAAATTGAATAGGCGTGCCTAAACAAGATGTTTCGTAGCTAAAGGCTGCTGATGGCCCATTAGAAATGGTTAATGGAACCCAAGTAGTATCTTTACAACCATAAGTATTTGTAATCATTAATTCCACGAGATACTCCCCTGAATTTTCATAAGCATGGAATAAATTTACTTGTAGATTGGTATCTACGACTACACCATCTCCGAAATCCCAAACCAGTTGGGTAATCAAACCTGTTCCGGCATCGGATGTTGGAGAAAATTGCAATAAAGTATTTTCACATTCCACACCACCAGTAATTTGGAAACTAGCTTGAGGAGCCTCATAAACAAAAACATCTAAGCTGACACAGTCTGATGAGCCACATACTCCACTATAACTAGCCCAATTTGCAGTAAACACTTGGGACTGAGCTGGACGAGCAATTCTTATGGAGTCGCCTTTTGGAGATAGTTTTTTCATATCTACCTCAGGGATAGTATCATTACCACAATAGGGACCATAGAACCAAACTGCTTCGAAGCCACTTCCACCTTCTAATACCAAAGTAATAGAATCAATAGTATTATCACAAATTAAATTCTCAAGCACGTGCATTTGAATGGGTTCAATTGGAGTTGGAGGTACATTTATTTGAATGGTTATACAGTCTGTACTGTCACAAATAGTTTTCCATTTGGCAAAATATACGGTGGTATCTTGTGGACTTGGAATACTAATAGAGCTTAAATTAGTCACTGCAACTATAGGACCATCACAACTATCCTTAGTCCAGGTTATTTCATCACCCTCCCCTCCTACTGCTGTTAAGGTAATATTTGCTACCGAACCACTACAGAAATTATTATGGCTAGTATAAACACTATCCATGATTATGGGTTGTGGATATACTGAAATATCAATATCAACACATTCTGAAACTTCACAAGGTGTGGCCCAATAAGCGTAGAAGGTAGTATCTGTGCTTGGAGCTGGAATAACAATGGTATCTCGCATAGGAGATTGATAATAGAAAGAACTAGGATCAAGTTCAATCCCTCCACAATAATCGGAGAACCAAACTACAGAATCTCCACTACCACCATTCATTACCAATTGAATTTCTGACAAGTTACCCGCACAAAGAGCATTGGTATCACTGATGATGGTGATAGGATCAGTAGTTGGAGGATAAATGATAAGTTCTGTGCTTTTACATGCAGAGACTCCACATGGAGTCACCCATTTCGCAAAATAAGTAGTATTTACATTTGGAGGAGGCACTTTAAAATCATTACCATTTCCTAGGAAAACTCCATTATTACAATTTCCAGCATACCATTCAATTTTAACACCACTTCCTCCTTCTACAATTAATGTAATAGAATCTGCAGAACCAAAACAAATGGTTGAGGGGAAAGTATAGGCTGTATCAGCAGCTATTGGATCTGCAAAAACATAAACCTCTACAGCAATATTTCCACCTACCTGCTCACATGGAGTAGCTCTGAATGGATAATATATTGTATTTACTGTTGGAGGAATAATTTCGATAGTATCACCAGAAGCACTCATTACATTTAAAATACTATCTATTGGTAACGGATATAATCCTAAAGAATCGTAATGCCATATTACAGAATCTCCTCTTCCACCGAAAGCTCTTAATTGTAATTTGTTTAATGTATTTCTGCAGAAGAAATTAGAATCAGCATCAGCAATAGCTACTGCTTCAGCTGGCGGTGTAACTCTTACTCTTACACTTTCTGTACAACCAGACTCACCACAGTCGTTAATCCAATTGGCAAAATAAATAGTAGTAGTATCAGGAGTTGGGATATGTAAAGGGGCACCATTGGTTTGGCCCACTACTAATCCAGTACAAGAATCTTGAGTCCATTCTAAAATGGAACCATAATTACCACCTGTAATAAATAAGGCAATAGAATCTTGATCTTCATTACAAACCACATCTGGAGTCGCCCAAGCGTTATCGGGTAAAGTTGGATTCTGATTCACCACAATATAATTATCGGCACATATATCACTAACTCCACATTCTGTTTCCCACTGTGCAAAATAATAAGTGGATACTTCAGGAGCTGGTATTACAATTAATGAAGAATCTCCATTTGCAGTTAGAATCTCTGGACTATTACCTCCACATGAGGTCTCAAACCAATTCACCCAAGTTCCATTTCCTCCAATAGCTTCTAGGGTTATTGTTTCTATAGAATTCACACAAATCTCTGGATCACTAATTTGAATCACAGAAACATTTTGAGGAGCTCCCTCTACTAATGTGGTGGCTGTATATTGATTTGAACAACCTGTATTTATATCTTGGTATTGATATACAATATCATGATACCCTATACCTGCCACAGAAGGTAGAAATTGAGCGCTACCATCTCCATTATCAGTTATACCAGCTCCAGAAAAAATTCCATATCCAGGATAATTTCCATTGATGGTAACTTCTGCTCCTGCAATACAATATATGGCTTCCAAATCTAGTATTTCAACTATAGGTCGGTCATGTACTGTTATAGTTTGCATAGCGGTATCATAACATCCACTAATAGGATTGGTATAGGTGTAAATAATATCATGTATACCTGCTCCAGCGTATTCTGGATGGAAAATATAATCACCAGTTGGTAATAATATAATCCCTGGACTCCCTGTATAGGTACCTCCACTTGGTGTTCCAGTATTTAAATAGAGAATGAAATCATAAATACAAACATCAGCATAAGGAGGTAGTTCTACTATAGGTAGTTCAATAATATTTAAACTAACTGGAGTAGGATTACTCTCACAACCGGTAATAGTATGAATTTGTGTTACTGAATACTCGTAAACTCCAACATTGGTCATTCCAGTAGCATAAGTATTTCCAGAATGGATAGAATCACCAAGGCTATCATACCAGATTAATTGGAATCCAGGTTCCCCTAGAGCTGTTAGATCTGGAACTGTTTCACTAAAACAAACATCCACATCAGTTGCTATTGGTGCATTTGGAAGCTCAATGATATTTACATCTTGGAAATATGTAGATTCACAAGAGTTTAAATCATTATAAGTATAAGATATGGAATAAATATTATTTTCTATCAAACTTGAAGGACTAAACAATGCGGTTCCATCTCCATTATCTGTGACACCACTTCCAGTGAAGTAACCAGAACTTTGTGCATCTGGTAATGGATCTCCTGTGATTAGAATATCTCCATCATTTACACAATAATTAGATTCTAAACCTAGAATTTGTACAATTGGTAAAGCATGAACATTTACCAATTGTATTTCTGAATTATCACAGAAATTAGGGTCAGAATAGATATAAGTAATTTGAATATTCAAGCCTGTTCCAGCCAAAGCAGGATCAAAGCTTGCAGTTCCATCACCATTATCTGTTATTCCTAAACCAGTGAAGATACCTTCTGGTGCATGATTACCCACTAAAGTAGAAGTGGTTCCATCAATGCAATAATCAGTATTAAGTCCAGAAAATGAAACTGTTGGTAAAGCATGAATAATGGTTTGTTGAATTGATGTATTGCTACATAAATTACCATCAGAATAGGTATAAGTAATTTCATAAGGTCCACCAATACCTGCTGAGGATGGATTAAAGATAGCAGTTCCATCTCCATTGTCAAAAATACCAACTCCACTAAAACTACCTCCTGGAGCATGATTTCCTGTTAATATTACTTCTGAATGATCAACACAATATTCAGGATTTAAAGTTCCAAAAGTAACTGTAGGTAAATCGTATACTTGAGTTTGACTAATTACAGTATTTGAGCAGCCATCAGGATTGGTAAAAGAATACTCAATATCATAGGGACCACCAATTCCGGCTGAAACAGGATCAAATATGGCTGTACCATTAGCATTATCAGTTATCCCAGGACCAGAAAACTGTCCAAATGGCGCTTCACTACCGGTAATTAAGATTGGGCTTGCATTTACACAATACCCAATATCTAAACCAGAGATACTAATACTAGGTGCTGGAAATACGGTGGTTTGTTGTGTGTCAGTATTTGTACATGTATTTTCATCCGAAAAGGAATACATAATATCGTAGGGTCCACCGATTCCTGCTGCTATAGGATCGAATATAGCAGTTCCATCTCCATTATCAGTAATACCAGGACCTGAAAACAAACCAGTACTTAATGCTGAAGGAAGAGGATTTCCTGTTAATATAATAGAAGAAGCATCGTGACAATAGCTAATATCTAATCCATTAAAACTTACAGAAGGAAGAGGGTTTACATTAATAATAATTGGATCTGATACAGGACTGGCACACATATTAAGATCCGAAATCATAACGGTATAAGTTCCTGCTGTGCCAACTGTAATGGTTTGACTTGTCTCTCCAGTTGACCATAAATACTCATCAGCAACAGAAGATGTTAAATCAACACTCTCTCCTTCACAGAAAGTAGTTGGTCCATTTGCTGTAATCACAGGTTGAGCAGGAAGAGGATTTACCGTTACTGTACTTAATTCAACTAATGAACCTGCACAAGCATTTCCACCAGTCGCCAATACATTATATATAGTAGTTAGAGTTGGACTGACAAAGAATTCTAAGTCGAAACCTGTACCTTGAATAGCAGTTCCAATATTACTATTGTCAGCATTTAATCTCAATTGATAGCTAACCCCAAGTTCAGAATTTAGAATAATAATTGAAGCTGTTTCTCCCACACAAATCTCATCACTAGTCACTGTTAAATCTAAATCGGGAGTTGGAAGAACAGACACCACTGATTTATCTAATAACTCAATATTACAAGCATTGCTGGTTGTAGCATAAATATTATAAACAGTACTGGTTGTTGGATTAACATCGAATGTTAAAATACTACCATCCCCTGTTTGCGCCGTTCCTATTGGGCTATCATCACTATCTAATCGTAACTGATAGCTGATTCCAATTTCAGAATTATAAAGTAAAATACTTGCCGTTTCAGTGGCGCAAATGGTAGCATCATCAACAATTAAACTGGCATCAGGTAATGGATAAACAGTCACATCTGCTTTTTGATTTAATTCAACGCTACAAGAATTTCCACCAGTGGCTAACACATTATATAAGGTAGAAGCAGATGGAGTCACATAGAAAGATAAATCTCCGCCATTTCCATTGAGAGGAATTCCAACAAGAGTATTGTCACTATCTAAGCGCAATTGATAAGAAACTCCTATCTCAGAAGTATAAACTATAATTTCTGCAATTTCATTTTCACATATTGAAGGAGAACTCACCGCTAGGGTTTCATCTGGTGATGGGTTTACTGTTACTAAAGCTCTATCTAATAATTCAGTATCACAGCTATTGCTAGTATTAGCCAATACATTAAATAATGTGGTAGTATTAACAGCAACATTAAAAGTAATTGTTCCACTATTTCCAGAAATGGCAGCCCCAACATTAGAGTTATCACTATCTAAACGCAATTGATAGCTAACTCCTGGCTCTGAATTATCCACACTAATAATAGCATTTTCACCAAAACAAACGGTAGGGTCACTAACTGTTAGCGTATTGTTAGCCAAAGGATATACCTGTACGATGGATTTATCATTTAATTCTATGGAACAAGCATTGGCATCGAATGCTAAAATATTATAAGTGCTTGTTGTTAATGGATTATCGTGGAAAACTAGTGTTCCACCATTTCCTGATAAAGAACTTCCTATATTGGAATCATCACTATCTAATCGTAATTGATAATTCACTCCCAAAACAGAATTGAATAATACAATATCAGCTTGTTCACCATAACAAATGGCATCGTCACCGACAGTTAGCGTATGATCTGGCAATGGGTTAACTGTTACATTAGGTTTATCGATGAGCTCCACTGCGCATGCATTTACATTATAGGCATACACATTATATGTATTAGAAATATTGGTATTCACATTTAATAGAATATTTCCTCCAGTACCTGAAACAGGGACTCCAACATTAGAATTATCACTATCTAATCGTAATTGATAAGTTACTCCCAATTCAGAATTATATAGTGTAATAGAAGCTGTTTCACCAAAACACACATTGGCATCATCCACAATTAAGTGAGCATCTGGTGCATCAAAAACAGTTACTGTCGATTTAGTGATTAACTCTGCCGAACAACTATTAGAAGAAGTTGCTAAAACATTATAAATAGTTGTTGATGTTGGGCTAACGGAAAAATTAATATCATTCCCATTTCCAGGAATGGCAGCTCCTATATTGGTATTATCACTATCTAATCGTAATTGATAAGTTACACCAGCTACTGAGTTAGACAAGGTAATAACAGTTGATTCGCCAGCACAAGCCGAAGGACTAGTAAGTCCTAAAGTAACATCTGGTGTTGGATTCACTTGTACCACTGATTTGTCTATCATCTCATTTGAGCACATATTGGCATTTGTTGCCAATATATTATATGACGTTGTATTGATAGGAGAAACATTAAAAAGAAGGTTGGCCCCATTTCCAGGTTGTGCCGTTCCTACAGGACTGTCATCAGCATCTAATCGCAACTGATAACTGATACTAGGTAAAGAATTAAATAAAACAATAGAAGCCGTTTCTCCGAGGCAAATTTCTTCATCAGATAAAACCAGAGAATTATCTGGTAATGGATTAATAGTCACCACTGGCTTGGTAGCCATTTCCACGGAACAGGAATTTCCATCTGTCGCAAGAATATTATAAGTGGTCGTTGCTATTGGTGCCACATTATAAGTTAAATCAGCTCCTGTACCAATTAATGCTACTCCTTGATGCGAATCATCACTATCTAATCGAAGTTGATAACTCACTCCTAGCTCAGAGGCTTGGATAATGATGGTGCCAGGCTCCCCAAAACATACTGTGCTTCCCATGACTCCCAAATTATTATCTGGAAGAGGATTTACATAAACTATAGCCTTGTCAATCATTTCAATATCACAAGATGATGCATTTGTAGCTAAAACATTATAGGTGGATGTGACAAGTGGGCTTGCAGGAAAGGTAATCGCTAAACCTGTTCCCATTATTGGAGCTCCTATTAAAGAATTATCACTATCTAATCGTAACTGATAGCTGACATTTAACACGGAACTAGATTGCTCTATAAGCGCTATATTAGCTTCACAGATTACTACATCGGTGAAAGTAAAACTATCATCAGGTAAGTCGTTCACATGAACAGCAAGTGATTGTGAACTTACAGCTTCACATGAATTTGCATTATCATAATTAACGGATACTGATTGTACACCTAAGGAAGTCCAAGTGATGCTTATGGTATGATCGCTAGCGCTTCCACCTGCATCTATAATTCCACCAACCACAGCCCAACTATAATTAGTCATACCTGCATCCGTTGTATAGACTACACCAGACTCATTCAAACAAACTTCTTGTGAACCTGTCAAACTAATGACTGGAAGTTCATGCACTGTTGTGATAATCCCGGAACTGATATCTGTACAGCCTGAAACACTTTCTACTTCAACTGTCACTTCTTCCCCATCCAATAAACCTATTGTGGTATATGTATTTACACTACTTGGTCCTTGAACAGAAATACCATCCACAAAGAATTCATATGCATCTCCTCCGGAAGCAGTAAAAGTAACACTCTCTCCTAAGCATATTATATTATCTGCATCACTACTGCTTAGAAGGGGAATAGGAAGAGGGTTGACCGTCACTGTAGGTTGATGCAATAACTGATCAGAACAACCATTTGCATCTGATGCCAATATATTATATAAAGTCGTCGTCAATGGACTTACAGGGAAATTTAAATCTCCTCCATTACCATTTAAAGTAGGCCCAACATTAGAGTTATCTGAGTCCAATCGCAATTGATAAGTAATGCCGGGAATGGAGCTTTCTAATACTATAGTTGCTTGTTCACCAATACATATTTCATCATCGTTTACCACAAGGCTATTGTCTGGCAAATCATTCACATTAACAGTCAAGTTTGTTGCAGCAAGAGCAGTACATCCATTTAAGTTATTATAATTTACGTTTATAGATTGTGCTCCCACTGATGTCCAAGTAACCGTTGCTGTATTGTCATTTACAGTTCCCCCAGCATCAATAGTTCCGCCAACTATGTTCCATACATAATCGCTCATTCCAGCTTCTGTAGTATAAACAAAACCACTAGCATTTAAACAAACATCTTGGTCTCCTGTTATTGTTGGTATAGGTAATGGGTTGACTGTGGTTATAATTCCAGCACTGATATCAGAACAACTGGTTAATCCAAAAGAAGCTTCAACGGTTACTTCTTCACCATCCTCAAGAGTTGTAGTGGTAAATACATCTACATTACTTGGTCCTTGAACTGAACTACCATCAATAAAAAATTCATAAACATCTCCACCAGAAGCAGTAAAGCTTATACTTTCACCTAAACAAATAGTATTATCCACATCACTACTTATTAAACCAGCTACTGGATTTGGATTTGCTATAACAACAGGTTTAACTAATAACTCAACCAAACAACCTGTAGCATTGGAGGCTATCATGTTATAGGTAGTAGTATTTAGAGGAGTCACAATAAAGTTTAAATCTCCTCCAGTACCATTTAATGCTCCTCCTACTGGAGAATTATCAGCATCGAGTCTTAATTGATAGGTCACCCCTAATTCCGAAGCACTTAAAGTAATCAATGCAACATCCCCCGAGCAAATTTCATCATCACTTAAAGCTAAATCATCTGCTGGTAAGGCTATAACATCTACATTTAAAACAGTAGGGCTAGAAGCTGAACAAGCATTAGAGTTTTCATAATTTACATTGATATTTTGTATTCCTGGAGTATTCCAAGTTACGGTTGCTGTTTCGTCATTAATTCCACCACCTGCTGTTATAGTTCCTCCTATAACATTCCAAGAATAATTATTCATTCCGGATTCTGTAGTATAAACCTCTCCCATATCTCCTTCACAAACAAGTATATCTCCCGTGATTGTTGGCACTGGAGAATCTATAACAGTGGTCGTTATACCAGTACTGATATCATTACATACAGAAGCAGCAACAGATAGGTCTACAGTTACAATTTCTTGATCACTTAAGGTGGATGTCACATAAGTACTATTTGCTCCAGGGCCTTGAACACTCACACCATCCACAAAAAATTCGTAGGTGTCCGCAACACCTTCATTATCACTGGCTGTAAATGTTATTGAAGCACCATCACAAATAATATTATCTGCATCACTACTTAGTAGAACAGCATCTGGGGTCTGATTTACAGTCACTGGAATAATATCGGTATTATTACAACCAGCCGCATCCTCATAATAGTACGAGATATCGTAGTTTCCTGCACCTGCAACTCCAGGATCAAAGGTCCCATTACCAGCACCATCATCTGTTAATCCCCCTAGAGCTGTTGTAGAAAATATTCCATTTGATGGAGTTCCTGTAAAAGCATCAATACCATCATCAGTACAATAGCTAGCAGCTAAACCATTAATAGTAACAGTAGGTGAACCATAGACAAATGTGGTGGTTTGATCGGTGGCAGTACAAGTTCCATTAGTATAGGTATAAGTGATGGTAAAAACAGTATTATAATCAGCAGGATCACAATTAATTGGACTAAAAGTTGCTGAGTTATTTCCATTATCTATTAATGTTGTAGCATTAGTAGGAACAGGGCTTATCGAAAAGCTTCCAATAGCAGCATCTGTATTATTTCCTATAATAGTTTCATCCGCTTGAAGTCGACAATAATCAGCATCCAAACTAGAAATAGAGGCGGCCAAATCTAAAACGGTAATTCCTTGTGAATCAGCATTTGTACATGAGTTAGGAGCAGAATTGGTATAAGTATAGGTGATGGTATGAGGTCCTATCCCTTCAAGTGCAGGATCGAAGTCTGTACGTGTAGTTCCATCCACATCATAAACACCAATTCCACCACTTGGGTTTCCATTTCCTCCTATTATTGTAGAGGGCGCATCTTGCAAACAAACATTTAAGAAAGGATCTAATGTCACTGTTGGTTGAGCTTTAACGGTTATATTTCTAGTGACTATTGTTGATGTACATCCTCCAGTAGGATCATCATAAGCAACCTGAACAGTTTGAGCTCCAGTCACATTCCAGTTCACTGTAACAGAATTAGAATTACCTCCTCCGGCTGTTACCGTTCCCCCAGCTGAAACAGCCCAACTATAATTATCCATTCCAGCCTCAGTTGCATATGTGATTTCCACATTTTGACAAGGATTGGCATTTCCTGAGATAGTTGGAACTAAAATTGCTCTAACTTCAGTTGTTCTTAACACCTGATTTGTACATGTATTCCCATCCGTAAAAGTATAGGTGATATCATAAACACCAGCTCCAGCTAATGTTGGATTAAAGTCTGCTGTTCCATCTGTATTATCAGTAAAAGCAGCTGTGTTAGGTAAAATTGAAAAAGAACCATCAGGGGCAAAATTTCCAGAGATTATATCCAAAGGATCTCCTTCGCAATAATAATTACTCAAACCTGAAATAGATACAGAAGGTAAGGGATTTACAATTACGGTTTGAGTACTGGTGGAATTACAAGAATTACCATCTATATAAGTATAGGTGATATCTACTGAACCACTCAAGCCAGAAGGATCGAAAATACCCGTCCCATCACCATTATTTGTAACGCCTGGGCCAGAAAAAACTCCCGTACTTGTTGGTGGGTTAGGAATTGGATTACCTGTTAAATTATAAGGAGCATGATCAGCACACACTTCAGCTGGTAGATTTGGGGTGAAAGAAACAACTAAAGGGGGTAATATTTCAAAAGGCACTGTAATTGAACGAGTACAAGCATCCTTACTTACAGTATATGTTAGATTATATATATCTAAAGCCATATTTACGGGAGAGATAACTCCAGTACCATCTCCATTATCTGTAAATCCAGTTGAAGCAGGTGATATTGAGAAAACTTTAGATAAATACCCATAATTATAAACTCCACTTATATTATCATCAGCCGCATCCTTACAATAAGGACTATCTATTCCATTAATCGCCATCCCCGCTTGATCTACCTGATAAACAACAACCGTATAATTATCACAAACAGACTGACATCCACTAGCGTCTTCGTATAAAGCAAAATAGGTTTCTGTTGCTGTAGGAGCTGCTATGGAAAGGTTATTTCCTGTTCCAATCTCAGTCCCTCCACAAAAATCATCATACCAACGCAAAACAGTTCCGGAACCATCAGATACGGAAAGTGTAATATTCCCACCACGATCCATACAGAAACCATCATCACTAGGTGTAATTGTTGTAGGAGCAGTTGGACCATATACAGTAATAGTTTGATCAATATTACCACCACTGTCAGGATGCCATTTTATTGTAAATGTTCCATTACCAGACAGTGAAGGATCAAAGAAATGATCAGATAATCCCGGATTTGGAGGACCAAGTATATTAAAAGTTCCATTATCAGGCTCAACGTAATCGTACAAATCAATGACTGCATTGGTATTACATTGATTCGGAATAGGATCAAAAGTCTGCGCCCACAAAACACTAGGAACCAAACACAATAAAGCAATAATTAAAAATATAGGTTTAGAAAAGAGTCGAGTATAGATATTATATCTCATAATAGATAGTTTGTTGTTTAATACATTCTAATTTGTTCGCTTCAATTAAATGCATTCCCCCTGAAACAAAAAAATTGATTTTGATAATTTATATCAAATAAAAACCATATTGAGTGATATAAATCGCTTCTATTTCTCTTTCTTTTCAAAATAAAATATTTCCGTAGCTTGGCTATGCAAATATTTTATTTCTCAACGAAGAAAAATATAACTCAATTTATTTATCCCTCATACGGATATTTAATTGATATGATTTCTACGTAAAAATAGCTCAAAAGGTTTATGCTTTTCAACATAAAATTAAGAATTTTTTAGGAATTTTTCTAGAAAAATAAATCGAGAGTTAAATACTATATATACCTTTTTAGTATACGGCCTATCATCATAAATGAGAAAACTATAGAAACAATAAGCATTCCAGGAAAAAAGGAAAGCCATGGATATCCAAAAAAGATACCTATATAAGATTCTCGAATCATTCCACCCAAACTTGGAATGGGAGGAGTTACACCTAAACCTAAGAAACTTAATCCTGCTTCTACTAATATGGCTGTAGAAAAATTGGCTGCAGAAATCACAATCACGGGACCCCATATATTTGGTAGGATATGCTTGGTGATGATCCTAGTATTGGAATAAGCCAAAGCATGAGCAGCCTCAATATACTCATTCTGCTTGATGGACATCACTTGTCCTCTAACTACTCTCGCTACTTCCACCCACATGCTTAAGCCAATGGCAATAAACATTTGCCAAAATCCTTTTCCTAATGCAAAACTAATGGCAATGATGAGCAATAAGGAGGGTAAAGACCAAATGACATTGATAAACCACATCACTAATTGATCGACCCATCTGCCATAATATCCAGCAATGGCACCAAGGCTGACTCCAATTAATAAAGAAATTAATACTGAAATAAAGCCTACCGATAAACTGATTCTTAAACCAATGATTAAGCGGCTTAATACATCTCTTCCGAATTGGTCGGTTCCTAGCCAAAATACTTTCCTTGCAATATGCTCGGTAATGAAAGTTTTGGCTTTATCTTGGACTAGAAAACTCAATATTTCTTTATTATTGGCCAAAAGGGGATCGATGACTAAAAGATGAATAGAGTCATTTTGTATTTTATAAGAAGAAATGGCCAGCTCCGAGCGATATTCCCTTTTTCCAAAAACTAGGGTTTTTAAGATATTGGCAGCCGGTTCTTCCTCTTCTGAATAGAAATAACAGGAATATCCGGGCGATTTCATGCTAATTTCTAGATGTTGATTATTAGCAAATGAACTGGAATCAGGTGTGATAAGATAGCCCAAAACCGCCAAAGAACAGAGAAACAACAAATAGATAATCAAGTATTTAGAGGTATTATCCCTAAACAATCCTGACCAGATTTTCGATTTATATTTTAGCTTTCCTATTTTGATTCGACCAATTTACGAAGATTTTTTTCAAAAAAATAAAAAATACTGTTGATAGAAATAAGAATTCGCTTATCTTTGCACTCTCAAAAATGGTGATTGTAGCTCAGTTGGTTAGAGCGCCGGATTGTGGTTCCGGAGGTCGCCGGTTCGAGACCGGTCTTTCACCCAAAAAGCTGTCCTTATAAAGGATGGCTTTTTTTGATCTAATGGGTTTGCAGAGAGACTCATTTACAAGCTTTTATAATAAAACACTAAGCTTCAGAATTTGGAATTCGAAACCAAAAAACGGAACCGCTACCTAGTTCGCTCTCCACTCCAATTTCGCCATTCTGTTTTTCTATAAATTCTTTACACAGCATCAATCCTAAGCCTGTTCCTTTTTCGTTATTGGTACCTGGGATACTTTCTATTTCTGAAATTTGAAAAAGAGTATTCATTTTTTCTTTTGAAATTCCTGTTCCACAATCCTTGATAGAACAATACAAATCATTATTGATAAAATATGCTTTTAGTTCTATTTCACCTTTATTAGAATATTTTATGGCATTTGATATTAGGTTTCTGATAACTGTACTCATCATATTTCTATCAGAAGAAATGAATATCTGACCATCAATTATTCTTTTAAGGACTATTTCTTTATCTTGAGCTTGCAGATCCAGAAAATGAAATATTTCGTCGACAAGGTCATTAAAACAGAATTTTTCAGGGACAAAACTTATTCTATTTGTTTGAGAGCTCGACCAATCAAGGAGGTTGATTAACAAGTAGTATGTTTTAGTTAAAGTAGTATTTAAAGTACTACTATACTTTTTCACATTGGAAAGGTCACCTTCATTTAGCTCTTCTTCGAGCATATTACTAAATCCCAATAAGGAACTAAAAGGGCCTTTTAAATCGTGTGCTATTATTGAAAACAACCTGTCTTTTGATTCATTACTAATTTTCAAAGACTGCATGGCCAAACGTCTGTAGTATTGAGCTTCGGCTAATCTCCATGAAACAAATAAAAGACCCAAAGAAAATAGTATAATAAGCACGGCGACCCAGATTCTTCTATAAATAAACTTATCTTCAATAACCTCAATTGGTACAAAAGAAACAATTTTCCAATAATAGTCTTTAGATTTCATATACATTTCGCTAGAAACAAAATCTGACCAATTAGACTTGTTGTTTTTTTGTCCTTCGAGGAGCGGATATATTGTTTTAAATGTAAATAAGCCATTATCATTAATGAACTAAGAAGCCTCATTATCACAAATTTCTTCCCATTCATTTTTTAAATCATATTGAAAGGTAATATCCTTCTTACCATCAAACATAAAGCCCCATTCTTTTTCGGGAGAGGGCCCTTGCAAATAATAACCCTTAGAATTCAATAGCATTACTTCACTATATACCATAGAATTTGTACTATCTCCAAGTTGGTGTAGGATTCTATCTCCAAAAAAGTTAAATATTATGATTCCCTTTTTTTCATCATCATTGTCGAATATGGGTGTAGCGATACGAATCATTGGTTTTAATGGCAATTCTATCTCCCCATTTTCAATATTCAGATCCATGGAAGAAACAAAAACCTCTCCTTTATTTAATTTAATGGCATCTTTAAAATAATATCGATCAGCTTTGTTTTGAAGTTGATTCTTAGGAGCGAGGACGGGTTCGCCTTTATTATAATTGACTCTAATAACTTCTACACCATGAATATCAATAATCCTACACTGATCATATACCTGTTGATATTCAACAATACTTAGAATTTCATCACTTAAATCGTTAACAAATTCTTCATTTTGAAATTCCCAATATTTCTCAATAGATCTATTAGATTTTAAAATCAAAAGATCGTGGATCACATGTCCTATTTCTTCTTCAATATTTTTAAGTTTATTGTCAACTATACTTGTTTCGACATCTTTGATAAGCTTTATTTCTAGGCTTTCTTGAGTCTTTAGTATAAAAATAGAACCCAGTAGCACCAGCAAAAAGATAGGTCCAAAAACAAGAAGGGTATTAAATAGTATCCTCTTATCAATTTTTTTAGATCCTTTAGTACTATGGTTTTTCTGATCACTATCTTTCATCAACATTTATATTAACAGAGTTCGGAACATTTAGTTTAAGAATACTAAATGTAATAATATGTTTAAGAGAGACAATTGCTTAGTAAATATAAGTCATTATACCTTACAAAACAAGAATGATAGGTCCAATAACAGGGCAAACTCATACTTATTCAAAAATGCTACAAATGCATGAATAGATCCTATTATAACATAAAAAGCTAGCACGGAAATGTTTTCCGTGCGAATACAGTAGCGAAAAAAGCCTATTTTAACCGTACGGATTGCAAATCCGTACAAGCCCTGTCAAAAAAACTAACCAAATTAAAAGTATGAGTTTGCCCTGGGGCCAATAAAAAATCCCACCTTGAAGGATGAGATTCATTTATAAGGAATAAAATATTTTTATAGGGTTACCCATTTAAGTCTCGTGTAATTTAATCGAAGCGTAAGCAATCG
>NZ_JABKCA010000080.1 GCF_013166655.1 Lentimicrobium sp. L6 | reverse complement strand
AAACTTAATTTTTGTCAGCTAAGATAAGGATTCCCCATAGTTTTTAATGTGACCCGTTTTTAGGACCCAAAGAAGTATCTGAAGATAAACCCTATATAATGGGAACAAATTTCTCTGGTATTATAGAATCGGTCGGTGAGGCTGTAAGCCAATATCATATTGGTGATGAAGCAATTGGTATTCCAACCAATACAGGTGATAGTGGTTCATGGGCTACATATAGAAGCATAGATCAAAAGGATATTCTATTAAAACCTACAGAATTATCTCATCAGGTAGCTGTTTCAATGATTATTGCTGGCTGTGTGGCCTATGACATGATCCTTTCCTCGAAAGTAAAAAAGGGAGATAAATGCCTTGTAGTTGGAGCTTCTGGAGGTATTGGAAGTGTAGTTACGCAAATACTTAAGGCTAAAGGTGCGATTGTTACAGGCCTTTGTAGTACACGTAATATTATAGCGGTAAAGGCAAATGGTGCAGATGATACGATTGACTACACCAAGGAGAATTTCAGTGAGGTTTTGGCCGCTCGGGGGGTAAAAATGGATTTGGTATTCGACTCCGTTGGTGGAAAAGAAATAGAAAAGAAATCTGTCAATGTATTACATAAGAAGGGAAAATTTGTAACTGTTTGTGGTCCTGAAAAATACATTGGCTCTAAAAAAATGAGTTGGGGCGAAGTGATTAGTATGTTAGCTTATATTTTGAAACGTTCTATCTTTTCTAAATGGGTTGGCCCTTCCTATATATTTTCCGGAACAACACCATCAACCACTATTAATGAAATGCTTGAATTTGTAATTCAACATAACATTAAGGTTCCTTTTGATAGAGTGATTTCCTTACAAATTGATGAATTTAAAGACGCTTTAAGGCATCTCGGGAATCGGAAAACAGGCTGCTATACAATTATGAATGCTGGATTTCAAGTTATAGTGAGTGTTAGAAACCTTGAAAAGAGGTGGAAAAAGCACTTGAAGAAATCAGGATGAAAACATAAAAGCCGTTATGGAATTATCTATGAAGTATATTAAGGACAAGTAAGTATTATTACCATTTTAATTTTTGCCGTCCACTAAAAATCATCCTTAAGGATGATTCATTATTGACATTCACACCTTTATTTTGCAGCATCAATATTTTTTATCAAACAATTAATTTTTAAAGCAATGAAACGTATCTTAAATATTGTATTTACCCTCATAATTATTCATCCTATGCTAGTAGCCTCCGAACCCCTTGATTATTGGCCAACAAAAGCCTGGAAAACCTCCACTCCTGAGGTCCAAGGAATGGATTCTGAAAAGCTTTCCAAAATGATGGAGTACTATCAAAAGCATTTTGCTGAAGAAGAAAAGCAAATGATTGAGTCCGTCGCTATTATTAGAATTGGATACATCGTAGCAGATATCTATACTAACCCTAATTACAATGGAGAAGATGTTCATATCATTAACTCTTGTACAAAAAGCATTATGTCTGCCTTGGTAGGTATTGCTATTGAAAAAGGTTTTATTGAGAGCGTGAACACACCCATTGTGGAGTTGCTTGATACCACCGGCCTAGATTCTATTTCTCAGCAATTGCGTATGGTAAGCTTGAAAGATTTGCTAAGCATGCAAACAGGTTGGCACGCTCGTGATTCATATGTTTATCAATGGGTGGGGCTTTTCGAAATGCAAAAAACAAGCAATTGGACACAACATGTTTTGAATCGATCCTTTGAGACAAATCCTGGTGAACGATTTGAATACAGCAACATGGCCTCTTATATGTTGTCAGCCATCATTGCTAAAAACACTGGATTAAACACGCTTGATTTTGCAAAGAAATATCTCTTTTCTCCACTAGGAATAGATGAAGTACGATGGGATAAAAGTCCAGAAGGCGTCTATGTAGGCTTTGCAAGAATGTGGCTAAAACCTCACGACATGGCTAAGATTGGTCATCTCTATCTTCATAAAGGTTTGTGGGATGGGCAGCAAATCATTTCCGAGAAATGGATTGAAGAATCTACAACGGTACAAAGCTTCCCTAAAAAATACCGCTATGTGTACACTGATGAAATGAAAGTGGATTACGGCACTAGCGGTGGGTTGTGGCTAATGACACGCCTAGGAAGACCTTTTACTGATGGATATGGTTATCAATGGTGGTTAGGGAAAGATGGCTCATATGCCGCGGTTGGTGTAGGTGGCCAGTTTATTATGAATTACCCAAAGTACAATCTTACGGTTGTATTCACAAGTAAATTGAAAGGGGTAAAAACCTTCTTCCCTTATAAAATGTTCAAGAAGTTTATTGTTGCTTCCATCAAATCTGATTCTGAAATTGCTCCCAATTCAACTGCATATAACAAATTATTGGAGCTTTCTATGCCAATTAGATGCTCTAATCAACAAGTAAAAAAAGATAGCCTTCCTTCCATCGCAAAATCTATTTCTGGAAAGACATTTATTTTAGATACAAACCCTTGGAATTACAGCGATTTAGAATTTCAATTTAATGACAAGATGGATTATGCCAATATCAGATATTCCTACAAACATGGAGAAAAGGTATACTATCGGATAAGCTTAACAGATAGCATCCTAAAAACAAAATCTGGAGAAGAAATATTTATTGCCAGTGGCACTTGGACAAGTGAAACAACCTTTATCATTAATTACGAGCGTGTAGGATATTCTTCATTAGGCCAATGGGAGTTTACGTTCACAGATGAGAACACAGTAAACGTAAAAGAAAGTGGCCAAACTGGGGTTTATATCTACAAAGGTATTTGTCAAGTAAGATAAAGTCCAGCATTCAACCATATTTATATCCTAATACAATATTGTCAAAACATCACAAAAAAATAATCTTGATATTATGCAATCAATAAATTCTTCTATCAAAAGTCTAAACCTTCAAAAAACAAGATTAACTATAAAAACTAAATAATTTAAATCATGGGAAGCATATTAATATCATTAGCAATTTATTTCGGAATAGCCTCTGGTCTTATTGCAATTGATAAAAAGCCAGAAAATGAAAGTTTGGAACAAAATCAATTGGTGTTTGATGAGTTAGTAATTGATTATTCAAGTATTCCACCGCTTGACACATTTTTATGTAGAGATGACGTATATCTAGATTATAGATATTATCCAT
The DNA here is from genome assembly GCF_013166655.1 of Lentimicrobium sp. L6. Lineage (NCBI taxonomy): Bacteria > Pseudomonadati > Bacteroidota > Bacteroidia > Bacteroidales > Lentimicrobiaceae > Lentimicrobium > Lentimicrobium sp. L6. The sequence goes on along the minus strand of NZ_JABKCA010000080.1, from coordinate 19,953 downwards.
CCAAATCAGAAGTTGTTATCATTTTGCTACATGGCTCAGGTTGGCACAGTAAGTATTTTTTGCCTTTAGCTAATTATTTGAGTGAGCAGAGTCTGGCTCATGTTTACACACCAGATTTAAGAGGACATGGTATTAATCCTATGAAAAGGGGTGATATAGTTTATATTAAACAATACGAAGATGATTTAGCTGATTTGATTAAACTGGTAAAGAAAAAACATCCGGACTCAAAGATAATTTTAGGCGGACATTCATCAGGGGGAGGTTTGGCAATTCGTTTTGCAGGATGCAAATATGGTGATCAAGTTGATGCGCTTTTACTTTTAACACCATACCTTAAATATAATGCTCCTACAATTAAACCCGGATCAGGAGGTTGGACATCCGTGCATTTACCACGAATTATTGGCTTGTCAATGTTAAACAATGTATTTATAAAAAGATTTAATCATTTGCCGATAATCGATTTCAATATGCCAAAAAAACATCGGGATGGAACAGAAACCCTCACTTATTCTTATCGACTAAATACTGGATATGCACCTAAAAATTATAAAAGGGATTTTAAATCAATGAATCAGAAAGTATTACTTCTTGTAGGTAGCAATGATGAAGCAAATATTCCTCATGAATATGAACCAACAGTTTCACAATACAAAGAGGATGCAATTGTCAAAATTATTGATAATGTATCTCATATGGGATTAGTAATGGGTGAAGAGGTGAGACCTGTAATAAAAGAATGGATTATAAAACTATAAAAGAAAATATCATGAAAAATAAAACGTGTTTTATAACCGGAGCTAATTCCGGAATCGGGAAACAGGCCGCAATTCAATTAGCACGAGCCGGATTGCATATAATAATGGGGGCTCGTAATAAACAACGTGGTGAGAGTGCACTTTCTGAAGTTATAGAGAAATCAGGTTCGGGAAATGTTGAATTACTCGAGATTGATATGTCTTCCAGAAAATCAATTTTTAGTGCATCAGAATTACTACACCGGAAAATTGAAAGTCTTGATGTATTAATCCATAATGCCGCTGACTTTGATATTTCACATAAACAGCCAAAAAAGTCAGAGGATGGAGTTGAAACAATTTGGGCAACAAATCACATAGGACCAATTCTTTTAACAAATTCAGTGATGGATTTGATTAAGAACAGCCTTCAGGGAAGGATTATTACAATTGCCTCACAAGGATTAGTAATACATTCAAAACTTACTATAGACATACAGGATCCGGAATTTAAGAGTAGAAAATTTAGTGTAACAAAAGCTTATTATCAATCGAAACTCGCACAGGTAGTGTATACCTATTGGCTTGCCGAACAATTAAAAGATACTGCCATTACTGTTAATTGTATTCGGGTAACAAATGTGAAAGTCGACACAAGTCGCTACCCAAATATTTCAGGATTTATGAAATTTCTTTATTCAATAAAAAGTAGATTTTCAATTTCTCCTGAGGATATGGCAAAAACTTATGCTTATTTGGCGACATCAACAGATTTAATTAAGACAACAGGAAAATATTTTAATGAGAAAAATAATATGGTGAATTCTTCACCATATAGCTTGGGTAAACAAAATATTGATGCTGTACTGAATTTATCCATGAGCTATTGTGATTAAAAATCTTAAATCGTTTAATTAAAATTTTATAGTTATGATTACCAAAAAACATTTACCGATAGTCTATTTCCTACTGGGTTTCGGAATTTTCATGTTTACCCGATTAAGTAACCTTGTTCCATTTATAAATATTGCCATATTAATTGCTCCAATATTTATTCTACGATTTATACGAACTCAACCCAGAAAGAAAGGAGTATGGCTAACTCTTTTAGGTTTTATTCTAAGCATGAATATTGCGCTGTGGGGCTTATTCAATTTTGATGAGCAATGGATGACCATTGTTTTTGGTGGCATTAGAAGTACTTTGCTAGCCATTATTTGGTTTTTGCCTTTTATGATGGACCGACTGATCTACCCAAGGTATAAGAACAAGGGGATTATTTCAACCTTAATATTTCCAATAGTAACAACAGCAATGTTCTATATAACTTCTTTGGAAGGACCGTTTGATGATGGAGGAGGAACATTAAGTTCTTTTAGTTACGATTATCATTCATTGGCATTTAACCAGGTTCGATCTCTTTTTGGTGTTTGGATTCTTGTCTTTATTCACTCTTGGTTGTATGCCATGGTTAACTTTCTATGGGAAAATGAATTTAATTGGAAAGCTATAAGAATACCATCATTAGTATTTGCTATGGTATTTGTTGCGGTTTTTATATATGGAGGTGTGAAAATTTCAGATAACGCTGAAAAGGAAACAGTAAAGATTGCTGCCATAGTTCTTGTACCTGAAGACGGAGAGATAATTCCTATGTCGAGGATATTTGATACTAGAACCACGTCACCATTTGAGGAAACCATTTCAAAAATTGAGATGCTCACTAATAAAGCCGTTGGTCAAGGAGCAAAAATTGTTTCTTTTCAGGAATTTGCAATGGTTATTGAATATAAGGAAGAGGATAGATTAAAAACAGAATACCAACGTATAGCTATGGAGAGCAATGCCTTCTTAAGTATTACATATGCATATTTTGGTGACAATGAAAAAGGAGAGAACAAGCATTTATTTATTAATGGGAAAGGTGAGATACTATTAGATTATACCAAACGATATCTATTAGGTATTGGTGATTTTGGAGAAACAGCTGTTTTCAGAAAAGGAGCTGAAATTATCCAATCTGCGGAGACACCTTACGGAACCATTGGAATTACAATTTGTAAAGATATGGGGTATCCTTCTTTTATCCGTCAAGCGGGAAAACAAGGTGTAGATATAATGCTCAACCCGTCTTACGATTGGCCCAGGAGCTCCACTCCCTGGTATCTAACGGGAGCTATAGAAAATGGGTTCTCATTTGTTCGTCCAAGCTATAACGGTTATTCATATGCATCTGATTATAATGGCAAACTAATAGCTCATATGAATTTCAATGAAACAAAAGATGGAATAATGTATGCAGATGTGCCCACAAAGGGTGTTAAAGTTTTATATCCGAGAATCGGTGATTTGCTAGGTTGGACAAGTCTAATAGCAATGTTTTTACTTATTGGTTTAATTATTTTCACTGAAAGAAACTTAGCAAAAACATTGGAACCGACTGCTCAGAATAAAAACAAATGAATATGATAAAAAAGAGTAAAAATCATGAAAACAATTATATCTATACTTCTAATATTAAGTTTTAACCAGGATAGCATTTGGGGTTCAAGTTTTAATAAAACTAGTAGAAAACATTAAAAATTATGAAAAAATCAAATTTATACACAGAGGGTGTTGAACTTCAAAAAACAGTCAAAGTTGCAGGTATAGCCTACTTATTAATCATCATTGTGCCCTTATTATCAATGCTTATTATTGAACCAATAATCACAGTAAGTGGTGATATTGTAGCAACGATTAATAATATTATTGCAAACGAAGTATGGTATCGGGTAGATACTACCATTACCTTGCTAATGTATGTTGGGGTTGTACTTTTATCTTTATCACTTTACACCATACTGAAACCTGTAAATAAGCAACTTGCACAATTAGCTTTGCTTTGGCGTTTTGCTGAAGCTCTTGTAGGAATATTTGCAACGCTTAGTAGTTTTATTCTTTTACTATTTATCAAAGGAGAGAACAATATTGAAAAATTTGGCACAGACCAATTTTATGCCTTGGCTGAGTTTATCCATGGAATTCATTGGGAGGTAACCGTTAGTATCTTCGTTTTATTGGCTTTAGGATCCATTATTGTATTTTATCTTTTTTTAAAATCTAAACTTATTCCAAAAGCTTTATCTATTTGGGGAATTATATCCTATTCACTTGTACTTATTGGAGCGCTGATAAGTCTCATCTTTTCAGGAAATACCTATATGATATTAGGTTCACAGACGATCCTTTTTGAAATTGTGATTGGTTGTTGGTTGTTATTTAAAGGTTTAAATATTTCAAATAATTAAACTGATATGCTCGTTGAAACTATGAAAATGCACGAGCACACACACACACAATTTGTATAATTCATAAGGGTTTTCGAGCGTTTACGCTCGCCTCAGATTTGGCGGTTAACCAGATAAGTTTGAGCACCGTAATCCCTTACGACGCCATGCATGCAACGTTATGCGTCATGCTAAAAAAGAGATTCGTCCATAAAAAATGATAAAAATGTTTAAAGTAAAACCAGAAAAGATAAAGTACACTGATGTTTTTAAATTACCATCAAACTATACTGATAAAATGAATAAGGAGTATAACTGGATGGCGAAAGGATATGATGCTTTTATGACCATTTTTCCACTCTGGAAAAAATGGATTAAAAAAGTAATCCCCCATATTCAGGGGAATAAGATACTAGAAGTCTCCTTTGGAAGTGGATATTTGATGAAACAATATGCATCAGAAAAATATGAAATCCATGGTATTGATTATAACGATAGAATGCTTGAGATTACTCAAAAAAAAATGAAAAGAATAAATATTGATGCACATCTTTCAAAAGGTAATGTCGAAAAACTTCCATATGAAGATAATACTTTTGATACTGTAATAAATACCATGGCTTTCACAGGTTATCCAGATGGAGATAAAGCCATGCGTGAATTGGAACGAGTATTAAAACCTGATGGTAAATTATTGCTTGTTGATTTTAACTACCCAATCAATAGAAACCTATTTGGCTATTGGATTGTAAGATTATGGGAAAAATTTGGTGATATTATAAAGGATATTAACTCTTTATTGGTCAAATATGGTCTGGATTATGAATCTTTTAGTATAGGTGGATTTGGAAGTGTTCAATTATTTATCGCACGAAAAAAATGCTGATAATGAAAAATAATTAACTAGGTATGAACAAGAAGAATCAATTATGCAAATAAAGAAATTAAAAGTTCACGGAAGCATTAGCATGCTGCTGTTTTTTGCATGTATCGGAATTGCTGACTATGCACTTTTCAATTACTCGAAAATACTTGGATTAATATACTTAATGATTGTTATTGTTGGTTTTAGTTTTATAGCACTTACATACTGCACTAAATGCCCAATAAGAGAAAGATGCAATCACTTGATACTTGGGTTTGTCTCAAAACTTAGAGAATATAATTACAATAGCTACACAAATCTTGATATTATTTCAACATTATTTGCCGTATTGGTTATTGCTTTTCCACAATATTGGATGTTTGAAAGTTTCTATTTGTTTCTTATCTTTTGGATTCTAATGTTAATTGCAGGGGTTGAAATTTTCTTCGTTGTTTGTTCAAAATGCGGAAATAAGAAATGTGCATTATGTAGGGTTGATTGTGAAAAATATGATTGAATTATTATGACAGAATATTTTTAAAGAACAACTGAATAGTAAAGCACGAACGCACAACAGCGCATAAAAAATAATTGCCGTATGTCCATAATATCAAGGGTTGAAGCCCGCATAAGCTTTAGTGGTTTTGAGAGTTTTGAAACCCGAATTCGGCAACTATTCTTATGCAAACGTTAGCGGTCGTTTTACACACAAAAGGAAACATTGAAAAAAGTAATCAAAAAGGTCATTCTAGGTTGGCTAGCAGTTATTGGAATTGGCTGTTTGAGTTGGATAGTACTGTTAATAAATCCAAATCTTTCCTATGATCATCAAACACAATTTGATATAGTCACCATTTTTCATAACCAAGAATTAGAGGAGAAAACTGAAGTGATATTAAAAGGTGTAATAGAGATTTTAAAAACATCAGAGTTGTATGACGAGAGTTTAAATATTCAATTGTACTTAAATGATGATAGAATCTACACAAATCTATATCCAATATTTGGCACTCCAATAGCTTATGGCTTGTTAAATAAGACGATTGTCAAAAATGGCGATTTTAAATTTAATGAAAACATGATCGAAGTTCAATGGAAACCAAATAGTGCGCTTCAAAAGTATAATTTAACATGGCTATTGGCACATGAATTCACCCATAATATGCAGCAAATTAATAATCTAACTTATACCATTAGAACGACTTTCCCAGCAAAAATTAATTGGAAACTTGAAGGGCATGCTGATTACATAGCTAGAAGATTTAAAGAGGATGGAAAATTAAAAGGAAAAATTGGGAAATATTTGATTGAAGCAGATAGAGAATCCAATGGATTAGCCCCAATTAAAGATGAAGCAGGTACTTATTTGACTGATGGCAACTATATATATGCTCTGGTAATACAGTACTAAATGGAAGTAAAAGGAATGAACCTGAGTGAAATTTGCAAACATGAAACAGATTTTGATGAATTATTCTCACAGATGATTGAATGGAGTGAGCAATAAAAACGATCGCTAACATTGCTGCAATCAACATAAGTGCTTTAGAGGTTACAAGAAAGTTTTTTGCAAGAAATTATAAATACAATTAACTAGCATATTATTATTCCTTTGATCAAAATATTATAACAAAGCAATAAAAAATAATTTCACCAACCAGTGGTGTAAATAAAAGTGTAAATACAATATGTAACTGCTTTGTTATTAGGTAAAAAGATTATTTTCAGCAAACAGATAAAGTGATTCAAAAAATGCCGTCCTTGCATAAGATCCTCGATGTGCTTTGGCCCATTTAGGTTGATACTAAAAAACATATGATGGATGAGCAAGAGTTGCTGGAGCAAGGTCAGTTTGAGCAGCTGATTCAAGGGCTTTTAGATGACAATTATGGTTGCTGTGATGATTTTTACCCTGCGCAAATCATTGACGGTTTAAGAAATAACATGAAAGATTTGTATGCCGCAGGAAACATGAAGCATGCAGGTATTGGCCGTCAAAAAGATTTCCAAAAAGATAAACGAATTTGAGGTGATAAAGTTAGATGGATAGAACAAAACAGCACAAATCCATTTGAGGAGGTTTATTTAAGAAAAATATGGAGGTTTATCAATTATTTAAATATAACATGCTTTACCTCCATCAAATCGTTTGAAGGTCATTATGCCAATTATGAGTTGGGGAGCTTTTATAAAAGGCACCTCGATCAGTTTAAAAGTGAGAAGGGACGAAAATATACTTTGGTCTTTTATTTAAATCAGCATTGGAAAATAGAAGATGAAGGCCATTTGTCTTTATATTCACTATTGGGTGCTCAAAAAGATATTCTACCAATAGAAGGACGCATGGTGTTTTTTAGGAGCGATGAAATGGAGCATGAGGTCCATCCTTCATTAACCCGGGAAAGAAAAAGTATTACAGGCTGGCTGAAAGACTAAAAGATTTGAGGCTTTAAATGGTGGGCTAAGCAGTTATTCCGTCATTTCACCACGCCAGTCTTTTTCCATTCTTTTGGCGATTTCTTTTTTTGAAGAATATTTCCCAAGGGTGACCATTAGTTTGGTGATGGCAGCTTCTGTGGTCATGTCTTTACCATTGAGAAGTCCAATTCTTTTTAATTCGGAGCTGGTTTCGTATTTACCCATATCCACTGAGCCTCCTCGGCATTGACTGATATTAACAATGGTTATTCCTTTATCGATGGCCTGTTTGAGTTCATTTAAAAACCAATCTTCGGTTGGGGCATTCCCCGATCCAAAAGTCTCTAAAACCACTGCTTTCAAGCCTTCAGCATTTAGCATAGAATGAAGGATGCATTTAGAAATCCCAGGAAATAGTCGGATAATCAAAACGCCAGATTCTAAACTTCTATTAATTTTTAGCTTCTTGAAATTGGGTTTCCTGATGTTGTTCTTCCAATAGCGAATATTCACACCCACTTCGGCTAGAGGAGGGTAATTCACAGACTTAAAGGCTTCAAAATTCTCCGCATTAAACTTATAGGTTCTATTGCCTCTAAATAATTGATTCTCAAAATAAATAGCTACTTCTGGAATGATAGGCGTTTCTTCGTCTTTGGCAGCAGCAAGTTCTAAACTGGTGATGAAGTTTTCGCGACCATCGGTACGTGGAATTCCAAGTGGAAGCTGGGAGCCAGTGATTATAACCGGTTTATTCAGGTTTTCTAGTATAAAGCTCAATGCCGAAGCCGTAAACGACATGGTATCGGAACCATGAAGAATAACAAAACCATCATAATTCTCATAATTCTCCTCAATCACCTCACCCAATTTCACCCAAAGCTCAGGTTTCATATTGGCGGAATCAATAATGGGGTCAAAAGAATAGGAGTCAATTTTAAAGTTGAATAAATCTAAAGAAGGAATGTGGTCGTGTAATTCGTTGAAATCTACCGGAATGAGTGAGCCAGTGGAAGGATCTTTAAACATTCCTATGGTACCTCCTGTATAAATCACTAAAATTGAAGCTTGATTTTCCATCGTCTAAATATTTTCAAAATTAAATAAATCCATTGCATTCTTGGTGGTGATATCGGCCACTTCTTCTATCGAAATTCCTTTTAATTCTGCGAGTTTTTGCGCTACTAATGCTACATAAGCCGACTCGTTTCGCTTTCCTCTATTGGGGACTGGAGCTAAAAAAGGAGCGTCAGTTTCCAATATCAGGTGAGATAAACTAATATCTTTAATTTCTTCTCGAAGAGTAGAATTCTTAAAAGTTAAGACTCCTCCGATTCCAAGTTTAAAATGGTAATCATTGATGATTTTCTCAGCTTGGGCCTTGTTGCCACTGAAACAGTGAAAAACACCTCTCAGTTTTGGGTTCCAAACTTCATCCATCAATTCAAATATCTCATCAAAACTATCTCTGGAGTGGATAATGATGGGCAAATCGAATTCTAAAGCCCAATCTATTTGTTTCTTGAAAGCGATTTTTTGTTGCTCATAAAAACTCTTGTCCCAATACAAATCGATACCCATTTCCCCAATAGCCATATATTGACCGTTTTTCAACTCCTCATAACAAGCTTTAAGCTCCTCCTCAAAATTCTCTTTAACAGAAGTGGGATGCAAACCCATACTTGCTACACAATAATCAGGAAATTCCCTCCTCATTTTTTGAATCTTAGGAATAGATTCGCTGTCGATATTAGGGAGTATCATTTTTTGAACGCCCTGTTGAGAAGCCCTTTCTAGCATTTCTGCACGGTCTTCATCAAATTCTGGAAGATATAAATGAGTATGTGTATCTAGTAAAATCATGGAGGCAAAGATAATATTTTTAGGAGGCAGAGTTATAGGTGAAAATTGGATTTTATTTTGATGAAACAACCTTTAGCAAGTGGTTTAATCCTTTATAATTTTTGGAGGTAGATACTTTGTTGGACTTTGTTCACAGTATCTATCGAAGTGGCTATAATAATAACAGTATTTGACCTTTTCTAGAAAAGACCAGCTTATTTCTTCCATCTTGAAATAAAACCTAGCCTCTTTTGATTCTATTTTCTATTTTTGCACTTCATTAAAATAATAAGACGATGAAACGCACGGAGATTAAAGCCCTGCTACAAGAGGCAGAGGTAGGAAAAAAGGTGAACGTAAAAGGTTGGGTACGTACCAAAAGAGGTAGTAAAAATGTGGCTTTTGTAGCCCTTAATGATGGTTCTGTGATTCATAATATCCAGATTGTGGTGGATTTGGAAAAATTTAATGAAAATGATTTGGCACAAGTAACTACTGGAGCATCTATTTCGGTAGATGGTGAAGTAGTAGCTTCGCAAGGAAGCGGACAAAAGGTTGAGGTTGTTGCAGAGAAACTAGAGGTTTTGGGTGCTGCAGATCCTGAAAAATATCCACTTCAAGCTAAAAAACATAGCCTAGAGTTTTTACGCGATATCGCACATCTTCGATTTAGATCCAATACTTTTGGTGCGATTACTCGTATTCGCCACTCCATGATTTTTGCTGTACATAAATTCTTCACCGAAGAAGGATTCTATAATATTCACACACCTATTATCACTGGTAGTGATGCTGAAGGCGCTGGAGAAATGTTTCATGTTTCTACCCTAGATCCTAAAAGCCCTCCTCTAAACGAAGAAGGAAACATAGATTATAAAAAGGATTTTTTTGGTAAGGAAACCAACCTAACTGTTTCAGGGCAATTAGAAGTGGAAACAGCATGTATGGCTATGAGTAAGGTTTATACTTTTGGTCCTACTTTTAGAGCTGAGAACTCTAATACTACACGTCACTTGGCTGAGTTCTGGATGATTGAGCCAGAGATTGCTTTTGCCGATTTAGAAGAAGATATGGATTTGGCTGAAAAGTTCATTAAATACCTACTTCAGTATGCTCTTGACAATTGTATGGATGATTTAGAATTCCTGAGCAAAAGATTAGAGGAGTCTGAAAAAGGTAAAAAAGCTGACGAGAAATCAATGGAGTTGATTGAGAAATTGAAATTTGTTTTGGCCAATGATTTTGAGCGGGTAACCTATACCGAGGCCATTCAAATTCTAAGAAATAGTAAGCCTAATAAGAAAAAGAAATTCCAGTATCTTATTGATAGCTGGGGTGCTGATTTACAAAGTGAGCACGAGCGTTTCTTGGTAGAGAAGCATTTTAAAAAGCCAGTGATTCTTACCGATTACCCCATGAACATCAAAGCTTTTTATATGAAGCAAAACGAGGATGGAAAAACAGTGAGAGCCATGGATGTTCTTTTTCCTCAAATTGGTGAAATAATTGGCGGTTCTCAACGAGAAGAGAATTATGATAAATTGGTAGAAAGAATGAAAGCCATGGATATTCCTGAGGAAGAAATGTGGTGGTATTTGGATACCAGGAAGTTTGGTACTGCTGTACATAGCGGTTTCGGATTGGGTTTTGAAAGACTCATGTTATTCGTTACGGGAATGGGCAATATCCGCGACGTGATTCCTTTCCCAAGGACTCCTCAAAATGCAGAATTTTAGATTGTTCTAAAACGATATTTTAATTGCTATCCGAAATAAATCTTAATATTAGAAATGCCTTCGGATAGCGTTTTTTTTATACCTTTACCTCAGTATTAAAACGAAAAATGCAACAACTAAGACTATCGCAAAAGCTGCTTCAAAAATTGTCACCACAGCAAATTTTATTAATGAAATTGCTGCAGGTTCCTTCTGTTGCATTGGATCAAAGAATAAAGCAGGAGATTGAAGAAAATCCAGCCTTGGAGGACAATAGCCAAGAAATGGTAGACGAGCATGCTCCTTCTGATAATAATGACGATAATAATGATGATTCAAGTTCTGATGACGAATTTGACATTACAGATTATGTGGATGCAGATGATATTCCAGACTATAAATTAAGCTCTAATAACTACCCAGAAGAGGATAAGAAATCCATTCCTTTTGCCAATACCATTTCGTTTTACGAGATGCTAAGAGCTCAATTAACAGATGCCAGTTTTAATGAAAGACAACATGTAATAGCAGAAACCATTATCGGAAATATTGACGATTCTGGTTATTTGGAAAGAGATGTGGAGTCCATGGTGGATGATCTGGCTTTTACTCAAGGTTTATCAGTAACTGATGAGGAAGTGGACCAGGTTTTAAAAGGGATTCAGAAGTTTGAGCCCGCAGGAGTTGGGGCAAGAAACCTACAGGAATGTTTAATCATTCAGTTGAAGAGAAAAGACACGTCAGATCCATTTATCTTTATGGCAATTAAAATTTTAGAAAGACATTTCGATGCCTTTACTAAAAAGCATTATGATAAGATTCTGAAGAAATTAGAAATAAGTGAGGAGGCTTTGAAATCATCTGTAGATGAGATTCTGAAATTGAATCCTAAACCCGGAAATTCCTTATCTGAAACAGCAAAAACCAATCATTATATCATCCCCGATTTTATTCTTACAACAACTGATGGAGAATTGATCTTGAGTTTGAATTCGAAAAATGCACCTGAACTCAAGTTGAGTAGGACTTATAAAACCATGTTGGAGAATTATTCTGTATCGGGTAAGAAATCCAAGAAGGATAAAGAAGCCATGCAGTTTGTGAGGCAAAAGATAGACTCCGCAAAATGGTTTATCGATGCCATTAAACAGCGTCAGCATACCTTATATACTACCATGCAAGCTATTTTGGAGTTTCAGTATGATTATTTTCTTACAGGAGATGAAACCAAGCTTCATCCCATGATTTTGAAGGATATTGCAGATAAAGTAGGCCTAGATATTTCAACCATTTCGAGAGTGGCCAATAGCAAATATGTGCAAACTAGCTTTGGCACCATTCTTTTGAAAACCTTATTCTCTGAATCCTTAAAAACAGATAGTGGAGAAGATGTTTCTACTAAAGAAGTGAAGCAGATTCTTAGTGATATGGTGGATGCTGAAGATAAGCAAAAACCAATGACTGATGAACAATTGGTTAACTTCCTCAAAGAAAAAGGTTATCAAATTGCCCGTAGAACGGTGGCTAAATATCGGGAACAGCTTAATATTCCGGTAGCACGCCTTCGTAGGGAATTATAGAGGTCTAAATGACAGAATAGTTTAATGCTTTAAAGATTGAAATAGGGTGTTTTGCCGACTCCTCAATTCTCTCACTCGCCAATTCAATATTGGTTTTTGAAATCCCATATTCCACTATATCTTCATGTTTTTTAAGCGATCTCCAATCATGAAATCACGCATTTGCTTGTCCAACTCCCGAAACTGATCCTTCCTTACTCTCTGCACAAACTCACCTTCTTTTAGAAGATGAATCTCGTGGCAAGTCTCCTCCAAAGTAGAGAAAATATGAGAGGAAATGAATAATGTTTTTCCAGCGTTTTTCCATTTTTTTATCATCTCTAAAATGACCATATTGCTATGGATATCAACACCATTAAAAGGTTCGTCGAGAATGAGAACATCATTATTTTGAAGCAGTAAAGCCGTTAAGGCCAATTTCTTTTTCATCCCCGTGGAATAGGTATCGGCATATTGATTTAAGGGTAAATCGAAAATGTTTCTCTCCTCAAAATCTTTCACCAAAATATCTCTAGCATTACATATCAATTGAAGGTGTTCTTTGGCGGTAACTCTCGATAGAAAATAGGGATTGGTTTCCATTAAGCCGACATGATTTTTTAGGATGTCAAACGGACTATCTATTTCTCCACTAAAGCTTTCCAATCCAGCAAAACATCTGAAAAGAGTGGTTTTCCCAGCTCCATTTTCTCCAACAATTCCATAGGCTTTTCCCATTTCAAAACCCATATTTATCGATTTCAAAACGTCTATTTTTCCATAGCTTTTTACTAAGTTTTGGATTTGTATCATTTAAGAATAGGATTTAGGTTTTTTAAAGATTGTTTATAGAAATAGATGATAGCGATAATAAGAATGGGAGGAAACCATAAGCTAAGTCCAAATAATACCATTTGAGGCAAATTAATTTCTTTAGGATACGCAGAGTATTTAGCCAAAATAATGGTCGTCATGAGGAGGGCATTCATAAAAAATATTCCCATTAAAATAATATATCGCTCCGGAAAATAGATGCTTAAAAGCACTAAAATTGGTAAGAGAGCTAGACTTGAGTTAATTAGGTTTTCTTTTATCTTCTGCCAAAGAAATGCTTTAGGGTTTTTAGCGAATATCCAGACGAAATATTGGTGTTCCGGCTTGAAATAATAGGACATATGAGTGATGACAAGGACGCCTATGGCAAAGATTCCCAAATTGAAATTCCCTACTCCTATAGATTTGTAAACAAGGAAATAAACCATTGGATATATTAAGAATAGCTTTCTAAATCCCATAGTAAATTCAAAAGGGAGTCGTGAAAATGGACTTGGGAGACTCACCGACCATTTGTTTTGTAATGGAACGAAAACTAAAATTAATGAAAGAATGAGGATAGAAATGGCCATGATAAAATCCTGATAGTAAAGTAAAAATAGCACAAAAGGACTAATGTGTAATAAGTTTTCAATAAGTCTAATTCTATAAAACTTGGATTTGGAAAAACAAAGATTCAGGAATTCGTTTCTCTGCTTTTCGTTAAATCCGCTTGCAATAGAGAGGCCAATAAAGCCAAATATATAATTGGCATAAATGGTCTTTTGAAATAGAAATAATGTTCCAAATATCAAGGCCAATAACATAATGCCCATCCCTAAAAAAGGATGGATTCCCATTTCCGCTATTTTGCGATAATATCTTTTATACTGGATTTGAAAATAGAATTTCATTGCTGCTAAATTATAACAAATGAAATTATTGGTTTGTTAAAAATCCCTAAGACTTGTTTCTAAATGATAAAACCTTGTTCTTTGAAATTAAAATCCACATATAATTTAAATATGAAACGCATCGATATATTTAATTCATCACCTTTATTCATTACAGCGAGATTAGTGATCAAACCTTGGCAGGTTTTGGAGAAAAAAGCACTTTCTAAACAGATATTGTTGGAGGAGGTGAATAATATTCTTTCACCAAATGTGATCAAAGATTTACCTGATTCATGGCAGAATTTAAATAGTTTAGAAGAGATAGAAGAGTGGGTAAATGATCGAAATCAAGAAGGTTATTTTTATGGAATAGAATATTTAGAATCCAATGAGCTAGTGGGTTTGTTATTTCTATATGCAGAAAATACAACTTTAATAGACGACACTATTGCTTTACGCTTAGGTTATCTTTTAAAAGAATCGAAATGGGGAAAAGGATTGGCCAGTGAGATGATAGCAGCGCTCATTTTATGGAGTAAGGACCAAATGTCAATTCGCTCTATTTCTGCTGGTGTAGAAGTTGGAAATATTGGCTCCATTAAAGTACTTGAAAAGAATGGCTTTGTCAAGTCAAACCACGAAATGCCCATTGGAGTTCTTCTTTATGAATTGAGATAAAGAGATTGAAAATATGTCTAAACACCTCTAAATATTGTTATTTTTGTGAATCATCAAAAAAAAACTGAATTTCTACCTATGAAATTAAGGTTCACCATATCATTATTTGTTATTCTTTTAACGAATGTTTTATCGGCCAACTCTTTTCAGCCCAATAAAGATTCCATACTCAAAGTCTATCAAGGCTCTAATAATGATAGTATTAGTGTTTACGCTTTAGTGGAATTGTCACGTGTGTATAGTTCTTCGGATATTGAAAGGTGTATATTGTATGCGGAGGAAGCTGTGGATGTTGCCATTCATAGTGCCAAGGAGCCATTGAATGCTTATGCCATGTTCAATGCTGGTAATGCTTATTTCTATCAGGGAATGTACGAAACGGCTACCAATTATTTTTATAAATATCTAGATATTCAAATTAAGAACAACAATAAACCTGGTAAAGCTTACGCTTATTCAAACATTGGAGCCATTAGAATTAAAATGGAGGATTTTGATGTGGCCAAGCAGAGCTTTGTTAAGGCGTTAAAAATTCTTCAAGAACTATCCTTAGAAAGTGACAAAGTAGAATACAAATTACAAATGCCCAATATTCTCAATAATTTGGGAATTGTCCACCAAAATTTGCAAGACTACGATTCAGCATTGTGGTATTATAGAAAAGGTTTGAGTTTGGCTAGATTCTCTACTGAAGAACAGTATTTTAAAGCTTCAGCCTATAATAATATAGGTGGTTTGTTTCTCGACTCTGGGAATGCTGATAGTGCCTACCTTCCTATAAAGAAGGCCATAGAGATTAGAGAAAATTTAGGGGATTTGTATGGCCAAGCTGCATCGCATAATCGTTTGGCTCATTATTTTCAAAGGAAAGAAAATCATGAAAAGGCCAGATTTCACCTTTATCGAGGCTGGGACTTGGCAAAAGAGATAGGAAGTATCGATCTTCAAAATACCCTTTCCGAAAATATCTATCTTTATTATGATGAGTTGTTAAAACCTGATTCAGCATTAGTATATTACAAAATTCATAATCAGTTAAAAGAGGTGATTAATAATACAGAAACACTCAAGCAGCTCACACGTCTTGAATTAACTATAAAATTTAAGGAGAAAGAAAAGCTTGCCCATATAGAACAGGAACGACTGAATTCCATTTATCTATTCACAGCATTTATCTTAGTGCTCTTACTATTGGTTTTTATCCTCCTCTATTTTTTCCTCAATAACCGAGTGAGAAGGTTGAATCTAGAAAAACACAATATGGCACTTACTGCCAAAAACTCCAATCTTGAGAAAGAGAATCTTAAAAAAGAGTTAGAGATTCGAAACAAAGAATTAACTACTCATGTGATGAGTATCATTCGTAAAAATGAACTCATAGGTCAAATAGTTCAATTATTATCCGGTAAAATGAATTCGGATAATGAATCCTATCTTCATCAAATCATTAAAGATTTAAACGATATTCAAGACGAATCGATATGGAATGAATTCGAAATCCGTTATCAACAAGTCTATAACGAATTCTATGAAAAACTTCAAGAAGTGAGTCCAAATTTAAGTATCAATGAACGAAGACTTTGTGCCTTTCTACGATTAAACATGACCACCAAAGATATAGTGTCCATCACCGGCCAAAGCCAGAGAAGTGTCGAAGTGGCCCGCACCCGATTGAGAAAAAAACTTCAAATCACCAATTCTGATATTAGCTTAATAGAATTTCTTACCTCTTTATAACATTCTTTAAATCAGTATTTAAATCCTTATGTAGCAGTGATGTAGTAGTGATATTTCTGTGCGTAGTAGCTATGTGCTAGCGCTTTCTTTTTCAGTCTTCCTCAACTTATCTAATATTGCGCAATCAATTTTTTCAGCTTTATGGAAAGTAATAAAACAATGAGTAATAGGGAGTCCAATGAAAATCCAAACATCAATGAATTTTTAGATAGGAAAGAATTGGAAAATAGAGTTTTGAAAAAGCTTTTGCTCGCTATAGAAAAAGATCAAGAAAAGAAATCACAACAAATTAAAAAAAGTATTTAATAAATTAAATGTCAAATCTTATGAAAAATAGAGTTACTAATTTAATGACCGTATTAGGAATGACCTTCCTTATTATTATGGCATCTAGTTTTCAATTATCAGCACAGCAAAAACAATCTTGTGAAGATGTGAAAACATGTAATAATAAGGAGTGGAGTTCTCAGAAATCGGCAGATGAATTCAAAACTAAACAATATAAAGACGGGAATGTGGTGCTTACCGAAATGATAGGTGAATATCTTTTTCCGTCAGGAATTGATGCTACTGGGAAACATGTCATCATTCAAACATTTGGATCCGGTGAACAAAGCTTTTATTGGAATGCGCAAGAAGGAGTGACTGCTTTCGAAGGTAAAGGAACTAAAATGGCCGCTAATGGAAAAGTTGCTGGTGATTTTCTCAATACTGATTTTCCACAAGGAACCGCAGTTACAGGTGGATATTATAGTCTAGATGATCAAGAATGGACTTTCCTCGGAATTAACCCAGAATATCCAAACTTAACATCAGAAGATTATAATAGTGTTTGGGGACAAAGTGATGATGGTTCAACTTTAGTTGGACTACAATTATTTGATGGTTGGTCAGCTACCGCTTTTAAATGGACTGAGGATGGTGGATATGAAAATATTGGAGACGATTTGCCTTTAGATTCACGTGCTTCAGGAATAAGTAGAAATGGAGAAGTTATTTTTGGTTGGACCAGTCATGAATTTGGTTATTGGATGCCAGTGATTTGGTCTAATGATACTTATACACTAATCAATGGTGAAGAATCTGGTGAAGTAATGGCTGCATCTGCTGAAGGAAACATTGTAGTAGGGAAAGCCGATGAAAGTGCTTTTTCTTGGAGTGAAGCGAGTGGATATGAAACTTTTGGTTCTTATGATGACTATCCAACTATTGTAATGGAAGACGGCAGTGCATTTGGTTTTACTGGTGTATTCCCTCCTCCAGTTAGAAGAGCATTTTATAGAAGCCCTGAAGGAAGCATGGGAACTTTCAACGATTATGCAGAGGCACGAGGAATGGAAAATGCACAAGCTTGGACTTTCTATAGCGTTAATGATGTAACCCCTGATGGTAATGTGTTTATTGGAGCGGCTATTAATCCCGATGGAAATGATGTGTCATTTATTCTAGATTTTAATGCCAGTTCTAATCCTGAATATACCTTAAACCTAAGTGTTGAACCGCAAGAAGCTGGTGAAGTAACAGGGAGTGGTGTTTATGAAGAGGGATTAAGTGTAGAGATTTCTGCCACAGCAAATGAGGGTTATTCTTTTGTAAACTGGACTAGAGAGGATGGAACTCTTGTGTCTTCTGAGGCAACAACAAGTATTATCATGCCAGCAAATGATTATTCCCTAATTGCAAATTTCTCTGTGGATATAGTTTATTATACTTTGATATTAGAAATGGATCCTGAAAATGCAGGGGAAGTAACTGGGGCTGGCTCTTATGAAGCTGGAGAAGAAGTAAATATTACCGCTGAAGTAACAGGTTATTTTGCCTTTGATAACTGGACCAATGAAATGGGAGATGTGGTTTCGGAAGATGTAAACACAATCATTATCATGCCATCCCAAGATTTAACTTTAACAGCAAACCTTCATTCAACAGTTGGAATTTCTGATGTGTTATCCAATAACATTTTTGTTTATCCAAATCCAGCCTGGGAAAGTATAACAATAAAAGGAATGAGTGAAAAGATGACTCATTTAAATATAATTAATGCAATGGGACAAACTGTATTGCATTCAGTATTGACAAGTGAAAAACAAACACTCGATATTTCTGAATTATCCTCTGGAATTTATATGATACAAATTACCGATGGTTTAAGAATTATTGAAAATAAAAGACTCCTCATTAAATAGATGGTTTTTTTTATGTGTTAGAATAATTTGAGTTGTGAACGGGTGGAGGTTTTCTTTCGCCCGTTCTTGTTTTTAAACTCATTTTTTATTCACCATAAGTCAATCCAATTTGAGACCGAATTCTATCTAAAGTTTTAATAAGATCTAAACTCATCTGATGTGGCATTTTGGAACTTTCTGTTTTATAATTCCTCAAACAGGATATCACTTCCCTGATTTCGTGGTAATATCCATGGCCAATATAATCTATTTGAATAGTTTCGTTTTTTTGGCCGTTTAGTTTTATGGAGAGCTTTTTGCTATGATGAAAATTCTTATGCATTTTTATGCTCCCCTTAGTTCCATAAATATATGCTTCCACAGGGGTGGCGGATTCAATACTAGATTCTAAAATGGCCTTTTCACCATTTGGGTAGTCAAAAAGCATAGCACAATAAGAATCTACTTGTGACTTGGTCATCTGTGCTTTTGCTATTATTTCTTTGGGGAGGCCCAAAAGTAACAAACTGAGATATACAGGGTAGATACCCACATCTAATAAGGAGCCCCCTCCAAGTTTTTTATTGAAGAGTCTTCTGTTTGGGTTTTTGTCTGCAATAAATCCAAAATCGGCTCTAATATGTTTGATTTCTCCTAAGGTGTTTTGGTCAACAAGTTCCAGAAGCTTTTCAGTAGCTGGAATAAAACGAGTCCATAGCGCCTCCATCAAGAATAAGTTTCTTTTTTTGGCTTCAGTTATCATGTTTTCTACTTCTTTGGAGTTCATGCCAAATGCTTTTTCACATAAAACCGATTTCCCCGCCTTTAAGCACATCATGGTATTCTCATAGTGGAAAGTATGAGGAGTAGCGATATATATAATATCTACTTCGGAATCATCGGCCAAGTCTTGATATGAGGAATAGGCTTTTGCTGATTGATATTGTAGCGCAAAATTCCCAGCATTATGGGGGTCTCGAGATGCAACAGCTTCTAAAGAGCTACCATCGTCTAATAATAAATCTGAAGCGAATTTATGTGCGATATTTCCTAATCCTAATATGCCCCATTTTATAATTTTGGCCATGCTTGTTGTGTTTTGTAGTTTTATTTAGTTCTAAAATTTAAAAATAGCCAAATTTTTTAAACAAGGGAATAGAGCTTGATTTAATCCCTGATGGGAATTGATGGGAGATAAATGACAGGGCAAACGCGTACTTTTATTTTTCTAATTATTTTTAACAAAGCTAACGCGG
>NZ_JABKCA010000079.1 GCF_013166655.1 Lentimicrobium sp. L6 | reverse complement strand
TTAATAAACTTTTTTTGGTGCTTTTTGAGGGAGGAAAATGTGTATAAAGAGTAGCATGGGGAAGGGGCAAAACAAAAAAACCATTTATCATGGGCAACTACAGTAAATTGACATTATCTGATTAGTAACCATTTTTATATACTTTAGCAAAAAATCTCTGATTATGATCAAATATACACTCACCTTCCTTTTCATACTATTCAGTTTCATTTCCTACAGTTGTACCAATTTAATTGTCACCAAAGGAGCTAGTACCGATGGTTCCACCATGATGGTGTATACAAACGATGGAGAATGGCTTTATCACCTAAAAATGTTTCCCCACCAGAAGCACGAATCAGAGGAGGTTATTCAATTCAAATTCCCTAGAACAGAAAAGTTTCTCGATATCCCCCAACCATTGGAGACCTATAAAAAACTCGGCTTTCATATGAATGAGTATGATGTGGCCATTGGAGAAACTACTTTTACTGGAAGAGAAGAGCTTTGGAATAAAAACCTTCCTCTCAAGTATTGGCATTTGATGAGCCTTGCTTTAGACCGTTCAAAAACCGCGAGAGAAGCCATAGAGGTGATTACTTCTTTGGTGGAAGAATATGGTTATGGGAGCGAAGGAGAAAGTTTTTCCATCATAGATCCCAATGAAGCCTGGATTTTAGAAATGATAGGAACAGGAGATGGAAAACCAGGAGCGAATTGGGTGGCCATGAAAATCCCTGATGGTGCCATTTCTGCCCACGCTAATAAAGCTCGGATTGGAACTTTCCCGCTGGATGATCCTGAAAATTGTATCTATAGTAAAAATGTGATTTCATTTGCCATAGAAAAGGGATTCTATGATCCGAATAGCGGGAATCCTTTTGCTTTTAACTTGGCTTATAATCCGATATCGCCTGACAGATTGCGTTATTGTGAAAGTAGAGTTTGGAGTCTATTTAGAAGGGCTGCCCCAGAGCAGAATTTTTCCTCCGATTATCACAGAGGAGTGGAGGGAGCCGAAAGATATCCACTGTGGATTTTCCCTGAAGAAAAGTTGAGTGTTAAGGATGTGATGAGATTGGTTCGTGATCATTATGAGGGTACAGCAATAGATATGACCAAAGGACCTGAAGCTGGGCCTTTTGGTACACCCCAAAGATGGCGACCATTGAGTTGGGAAGAGGATGATGGTAAGGCTTATTCATGGGAACGTCCAATTTCAACTTATAATACTTGTTTCTCATTTATTGCTCAATGTAGAGAACGAACCTTTGAAGCGATGAGTACCCTATGGTTTGGTTTCGATGACACTTATTTTACTTGTTATCTCCCCCTCTATATGAGCCTAGATTCGGTGCCTGAATCTTATCGTAAAGGAGATATTCGCCACTACGATCCCTCCTCCATGTGGTGGACCATGAACTTCGTTAGTAATTATGCCAATTTGAAATATTCCTATATGATTCAGGATATTCAGAAAGTTCAAAATGAACTGGAAGACCAGTTTATTTCTGAACAAGAATATTTGGCTAAAAGATTGCTCCAAGAAAACTTAGAAGACAAAGACAAGGTCTTACACAACTATGTGAATGAAAGAGCCGATTTAATCCTTAAAAGATGGAATGAACTGGGATATATGCTCATTGCCAAATATAATGATGGCTATATAAAATCAGTAGGAGAGCACATGCAAAGTCCAGGTTATCCAGATGAATGGAGGAAAAATATCATAGAACAAAATCCAGAAAAGCATTTGGTTCCAGAATGGAATAGAAAAGGTAGACAAGTGGATAACCCGTTTTAATTCTTTCTTATTTTTACTTGGTGTTGCTCTTCATGCCTTTGGTGGTAAAAAACCTCTACAAACATATAGAAGACCATTGCTTTTTTAGATTCTATGCTCAAATATTTCTATGGAAATAATCTAATTTCATTTTTCCATTCCAAAAATAAATAACTTTGCCAGCACTCATGATTCCACAAGAAACCATACAAACCATTATTGATGCTGCTCGAATTGAAGAAGTAGTTGGCGACTTCGTACAACTGAAAAAACGAGGGGTCAATATGTTAGGGAATTGTCCTTTTCATAATGAGAAAACACCATCATTTACAGTAAGTCCGGCCAAAGGCATCTTTAAATGTTTTGGCTGTGGAAAAGCAGGAAGTCCGGTGAGCTTCATCATGGAGCATGAGCATAAGACCTATCCCGAGGCCTTAAAATACTTGGCCAATAAATACTCCATCGAAGTAGAAGAAGAAGAGCAAACCGCAGAGCAAATCGCCCATTATAATGAGCGAGAAAGCATGTTGCAAGCAGTGGATTTTGCTTCCAAGTATTTTGTAAATCAGCTTTGGGAAACAGAGATTGGGAAATCAGTTGGGCTTAATTACCTCACCGGAAGGGGTATGAGTACTCAGATGATCAAGAAATTCCAGGTGGGATATAGCCCCGACGAATGGACAGCTTTTAGCGACTATGCTATTAAAAATGCACATGAATTGGAATTACTACAAAAGACTGGGTTAACCATCGTTCGTGATGACAAAAAACGATTCGATCGCTTTAAAGGTCGTGTGATGTTTCCTATTCATAACCTCACAGGACAAGTTATCGGATTTGGAGGAAGAACCCTTAGCAATGATAAAAAACAAGCCAAATATTTAAACTCTCCTGAGTCGGATCTTTATCATAAAAGCAAGGTTCTTTATGGCATTTATTTCTCTAGAAACGAAATGGTTAAAGCCGATAATTGTTTCTTGGTGGAGGGTTATACCGATGTGATTTCCATGTTTGATGCGGGAGTAGAGAATGTAGTGGCCAGTTCTGGTACCGCGCTTACCCAAGATCAGATCAAGCTGATTAAGCGATTTACCAATAATATTACCGTTTTATATGATGGTGACTTTGCTGGTATTAAAGCGGGCTTGAGAGGTATCGATATGATTCTGTCTGAAGGCATGAATGTGAGAGTGGTGATGTTCCCTGAAGGAGAAGATCCCGATAGCTTTGCGCGCTCCCACCGTTCTTCTGAAGTCAAGGAGTATATCACTAATGAAGCTCAAGACTTTATTAGTTTTAAAACCAATTTACTTTCGGAGGAGGCTAAAACTGACCCCATAAAAAGGGCTGGCCTGATTAAAGAAATTGTTCAAACCATTTCTATTATCCCGGATGCCATTACCCGACAGGTTTATGTGAGGGAATGCTCTAGCTTACTCGAAATGCCAGAGCAAACCTTGTTGAACGAGTTGAATAAGCTCCTTGCTAAAAAGTTTAAACAAGAGACTAAATCTAGTTATCCTGAGCCTCACCAGAAGACTCCTCAGGTAAATAGAATGGAAAGCCCTGATAAACGTTTGCTCAGCAGATTTGCTTATCAGGAGGAAAATCTAGCTCGACTTTTATTAAAATTTGGTCACCTCGATTTTACATTTCGTAAAAAAGGGGAAGAGGATATTGAGGTAAATGTGGCAGCGTATATTATCGATCAAATGGCCTTAGATAACTTGGAGTTTGAAAATCCGCTCTATAAAAGCATTTATGAAATTTTCGACCAATGTTTAGAGGAGGAAGAATTTAAAGAGCATAGTTTTTTTACCAACCATCCCAATCAGCAGATTGCTAATTTCTGTATAGATATCTCCATGGATAAATATGAGCTTTCAGAAAACTGGATGGAAAAGAAACAAATCTATGTGAAATCGGAGGAGGTCGACCTCTTGGGTTTAAGTGTGATGACATCCGTTCGGTCCTTTAAATTAAGCATTGTAGAACAAGAAATAAAAGAACTGCAGAACAAGTTGAAGGGAGTAAAAGAGGATGAAGAGTTGATGAAGATACTGAGCCTTTTGAGTAAAAAAGAAAGTCATAAAAAAAGACTTAGTGGTGATCTAGGGCGTATTGTTCTTCGTTAAGAACTAGGTTGGAGTCGGATATCGGATGACCGATGAGGGATATGGTTTCCCAAGTTCTCTGGCTCTTCAGCTCATCATTTCCCCAATTCATTCTAAAAACAAAATCTACAAGTTTAACTTTGAACTTTAAACATTGAACCTCGCTCTCAGTCCTTTTAAGCAATTTTAAGATTCCCGTTTCCTGCTCTTTCCCTTTCGTCGCAATATTTATAATACATTTGCGTTTCAAAGCAATAATGAAAAATAAACTTATATATCTTTTCCTACTTGGAATCGTCCTATTTGGCCTTATATTCTCGCAATGCAAAAAGGAAGACGATCCACTACCATTAGCAGTGGTTAATATTTATATTGAGCCCAACTCAACCTTATATATTAATTTGAATACTGTTGGTGGTTCTGAATATATTACGGCAAATTACCCAAGTAGAGGACTGATTGTATACAGAATAAGCGTGAATGACTTTGTAGCCTTTGAGCGCACTTGCCCTCACGATCCTGATGCCTGTTGCGATGAAAATGGCTGTGCTAGACTGAATGTTGAACCTGATGGAATCATTATAAAAGACAGTTGTTGCGAATCTCAATACCTCATTCTCGATGGTTCAAATGTGACTGGTCCATCGGTGAAACCTCTGAAGCAATATCGTACTTCCTACGATGGCAAGACTTTGCATATTTATAATTAAAAGTGCGCTTCTCATGGCAATAAAAAAGCCCTTTCCAAAATATTTAATTTCAAAATGGGCTCCTATATTCATAATTCTCTAGCTTTAGGCTTCTGAGAATTTCTTTCTAATTTCTATACTAAAATCGTGAAGTTTTTGTTTGCTTTCTTCTAAATCATAAGCAATTTGCTGTTTAGTATCTTCAAAAGCATGTTTCATTTCACTAAACAAATTTTGATAATAATTAACACCTTCTTTTAAATTTTCATTGAAAGTGGTTAAACTCTTTTCCTGCTTCTTAGAAAGATCTGTTTTTACTTCGTCAATCTTTCCTCTTAGATGATCTATATATAGGTGTAATTCTTTAACAAACATATGAGGACGGTCATTGCGTTTTATCACATTATTTCTGCCATAAATATGGCCTACCATTTCTTTTAAAGTAATTTCCTTTTCGTAATAGGCTATATTAGGTCCAGGACAAACCGAAACACCAGGTCCTTCCACCTTAGTGTCCAATCCTTTTGATATTAAAGCAGCAGTTCCTAAGCCCACACAAACGCAAGATTTTTCTACAATCTTATTATACTTATATTGTCGATCTGCTTCAGGTAATTCTAAATCATCAAGCTCTTTAATCTTCAGACGTTGATAGCGATAAGAAGCAGTACAGAGCCCTTTTTCAGTAAACTCATAATTGAGTTCTACATATTTCTTGGGACAAAGACTACCTGGTTTTCCCATATCTATACGAGCTTGCTTTTCAATATCTTTAGTATTTCCTCTCAAACTATTAAATGGGACTCCTAAAGGAGAAATCCCACTTAAATATAGGTCTTTCTCTCTAGCATCTGCTAATTGTTTGCGAGTGGCATTATCCACAGAAGTTACTTCAGGAACCAATAAAAATGGAGAACCCCAACCTACAGAATCCACTTCGAAATGATCAAGTAAGAAAGAATGCTCTTCTGCAGTCCCAACACCGCCTTGTGCCGACATACGTAGCGGTAATACCTCAGTAGGGACAGGACGATTCTTAGCTGTTAATGCCTTTTCGAGTAAAGCCCACACTTGTTGAACTAATGCTTCCTTATTGGTTTTGAATTCCTCTAAAACTGGTCCCATTAAGTGGCCTTCAGTGGCAAAAGCATGACCTCCACAATTTAATCCAGATTCTACTCTGTATTCAGAAACCCAAAGACCTTTTTTAGCTAAATATTTTCCCTGGATTAATGCCGAACGATAGTCAGAAACCTTTAGTATGATCTGCTTCTTCATTTCACCATCCTCATTAGGATAGAAATCGTCGAACTGATCCATATAATTATATAATCGAGGATTCATACCAGCTGAAAGAACGATAGAAGAGTTGAGATTGCTTTTAGCAAAACCTCTTAAAGCTGCATGGGCATCATTAAATTCAACAGGTAACTGCTCCCCATTTTTATAATTATGCTTGTCTACCTTAGTCATGATATTTACGTCTACATTTCCAATGCTCAGGTGGTCTCTAATCCAAGATTTCACATCGTTTAAGTTGAAATTTTCAACTTTTTGTTGGAATTCTTTTTTTAGTTCTGAGCTATCTGGTAATAAATGGAAATATTCTTTTATTTCTTCCCTTTTGTCTTGTGTTGCAGTTTTGAACTCTTCGAGTTTCGATTCTGCAATTTCTTTCATCAAATTGAGATATGAGGTGATTCTCTTGGCACGAAAATCATCAATTTTATGGGTAATTTCTTGGTAAGGAAGCTCAAATTTCTCGCTGTAAAATTTTCTCATTTTCTCGACTAACATATCGTCAACCAATGAAATAGTAGAGTCAATTCCTAAATGAGCCACCCTAGCTGGAGAGTCTATGGTAAAACCTATTCCCATCACAGGAATATGGAATGTGTGTTTTCTTTGATTCATTTTTCGAATTTTCGCTTTAAATATTCGGTAAAAGTACTTTAAAAACGATTAGTCACAAGGATATTATTAGACTTTAACAGAAAAAAAGTCTAAAAAAAGTATGGATGTGACAAAGTTATTCATGGAGTATTATACGATATGCTTTTTGGGTGATGATTCAATAGAGCCAATTTGCTCTCATCAACACCAAAATACTTACCTAAAGGAATGATAATCATAAGGACTTAACGAAGTTTTAAACGGCCTCCTTCTGGTAGAGCATCTTCATTTTTAATGCCATTCATCTTTTTTACTTTTTTCATCCTAACGGCATATTTCTGGCAGATTTCCCTTAAGGTTTCACCTCTTTGTACGATATGAAACTTAATTCTAGCTTTGGAATTTTTCTTTTCAATATATATAAAGTCACCTGAACTTAGTCTGGTCTTTTTAGTGGCATCATTATATTTCCTGACTTGCCAAGTGTATATTCCAAATTCAGCTGCAATGCTTTCAAAGCTGTCGTCTTTCATTGCTTTTACATAACGAACACCTTCGTTTTCGTAGATGAGTCTTTGATTATCACTTACTGATACTGGTTTGAAATCGGTGGGTTCAGCGACAACAACAATATCCTCTTTTGGTGGTTTTACATTAGTGGGCTTTTCTTCTTTTACTCCAAGCTCCTTCATACTCTTTATCTTGTCGTACTGATACAATTCGTTGTCTTCAATGACTTTAATAAGCAGATGCGCATATTTTGGATTGGTAGCATAGCCAGCCTTTTTTAAACCATGAGCCCATTTTTTATAATCTGTTACTTTGTATTCGAAGAGAAAAGCATAACGACTGCGAGTCATTAGAAACTGGGAATGATCTTCAAAAGATTCGGCAGCAGTTTTGTATTTTCTGAAACATTCATTCTTTTTATCATCGTCCATGATAAAGCTATCACCGGTCCATCCTTTATGGCATTTTATGCCAAAGTGATTATTGGCAATACTTGCTAAGTCGCTTTTTCCAGATCCTGATTCTAATATTCCTTGGGCTAAGGTGATACTTGCAGGAATTCCATGCTCCAACATCTTTTTCACAGCAGTTGCTTTGTATTTTTCAATATAGTCTTTTCTTACGGTGTTGGTTTGTG
The DNA here is from genome assembly GCF_013166655.1 of Lentimicrobium sp. L6. NCBI lineage: Bacteria > Pseudomonadati > Bacteroidota > Bacteroidia > Bacteroidales > Lentimicrobiaceae > Lentimicrobium > Lentimicrobium sp. L6. Next base: position 15,615 of record NZ_JABKCA010000079.1, on the reverse strand, counting down.
CAGATAGGTTGAATACTGCAAAACTCAGGACTAAAAGGCTAATAATCTTATTCATATTATGAAAGCTGTTTTTGATGTAATGATATAATTGTTCTATCTAAACAAAGAAAACCAATATTAAATTGTATTGAAGGGTGATTTGCAGAAGTTTTAAAAAGAGTAATGTTAAAAAGTGAAGGCTTAATGAAAGACATATTCAGTCTAAAGCCCTGATTTCATCAGGTCAAATTTCAAATAAAATTTGACTTTTTATACTAGTCTAATCCTAATTATACCAAACACCTGTCTTCCTAATCTCCCCCCCCCCCCCCCCATTTATTTTGCTTGATTTTTCATCAGCTTAACAAATTTTAAGAGAAATGGAAGCCATTACAGTTTCAAATCTGTATCAACTAAGCTATTAGATAAGAAAGGAATGAGAAATTTTACTAAATTCGCAAGCCCCAATTAAAAAAGGAGATTAAGAATGAAGATTGCAATACCTACATCAGATAAAAAGACTGTTTTTTCAAAAACTGGAAAAACAAAAGAATTTGCTATTTGTGAGATTGTAGAAGGTAGCTACGAATTCATTGAGTTTCGTAATAATCCATTTCAATCAGATGGTGATTCCCATAGCGAAGAACATAAGCATAAAGCACTACTTGAATTATTAAAAGACTGTGATGCGCTCTTGGTGAAGGCAACAGGTGAACTTCTTCGTGCCGAACTTTGGGATGCCAATATGCCTATCTATAAAACTAATGAAGAAGATTTAAAAGAAGCCATCACTCTTTTTACCTTAAACATGGTTGGACATAAGAGGTTATAATTCATCTTTTGTAGCAAAAGCAACTTCCAAACGAGTATTATTATGACTTCAATATTTGATAAATGCAAGTAGCTCTATACTCCCGTTTGTAGCTTTCTAAGCAATAATAGCAGGCGCTTGATATTATTGCTTTAAGAAGTAGTAAAAGAGAGTAATACAACAGAAGATTTTGTGCTTTTCCTCCAAAAAGCAAAACCTAAAAAATAACAACACCAGGAGTTTTCGATTTTCCAGTATATTTGATGCTTCAAATATCAATTCAAAACACATGAAAAATCGTTTCCTTCTTTTATTGATTAGCAGCTTGTTTGTCTCTTCCTTTACTTTAGCTCAAAATCACCAAAATTGTAATCACCGAGTATCTTTCGAGAAAAGCAGTTTGAGTGACAGCTTGGATGTACAATCCTATCATATATTTATCGATTCCATCCTTTGGGATACCGATGAATTATATGCCAGAACTGATATTTCAATTAAATCTAAAGTAGATGATTTAGCCATTATCCCGTTGGAACTGATGAACCTGATAGTGGATGAAGTAAAAGTAGGTGGAGTCCAAACAGATAATTTTGAGCAAGTTGGAAAAAGATTAATCATAAATTTAGATGATTTGCTGATGGCAGATGACTTGGCCGAGCTCAGCATTAGTTACCATGGCACACCCTTTCACGAAAGCTGGGGAGGTTTTTACATTGACAATCAATATGCTTATAATCTTGGTGTTGGATTTGATATAGAACCTCATAACCTCGGGAAATCTTGGTTTCCTTGTATTGACGATTTTCATGATAGAGCAGTTTATGATGTGACGGTTAGGGTCGACGACCCTTTAAAAGCGGTGGCTGGTGGTTTATTGCAAGAAGTGATAGATCATGGAGATGGAACCAAAAGTTATCATTGGCATTTAGCAGAAACTATTCCAACCTATTTGGCTTCTGTGGCAGTGGGTGATTATGTGATTCATGAAGATATTTACGAAGGCATTGATGGTGATATCCCAATTAAAATATATGCGCGTCCGGCGAATGCTAGTTCGGTAGAAGCCAGCTTTATTAACCTCAAAGAAATTTTGGCCTATTTTGAAGAAAACTTTGGAGCTTATCCATTCGAACGAGTTGGATATGTGGGCACCTCAATAGGAGCCATGGAACATGCTACAAATATTGCATATCCTAATTTTGCTATTGATGGAACCTTAGGATACGAAGGATTATATACCCACGAATTATCACATATGTGGTTTGGCGATCAAGTGACTTGTGCCAGTGCCCTCGACATGTGGTTAAACGAAGGTTGGGCTACTTTCTCTGCATTATTCTATATGGAGCAGGTTTATGATATTGAAACTTATAAAGCGGAAATGAGATACCATCATAAAGAAGTACTCAGAAACACACATTTTAAAGATGGTGACTATCTGGCTTTATATGGCATTTCTCACGATCTTACATATGGAAGCACGGTTTATGACAAAGGGGCAACCGTGGTTCAGAGCTTAAGAGGTTATTTAACTGATGAGGTTTTCTTTCCTGCCATAAAAGCCTATTTAAGCGCCTATGCATATGATTATGCCTCTTCCGAGAATATGAGAGACTTCCTCACCGACTTTACCGGCATTGATATGGCATATTTCTTTGAAGCCTATGTGTTTACTCCGGGTTTCTCCACTTTTGTTATCGACTCAATTCAGCATATTTCTGGAGATGAGTATACCATATATGCCCGCCAAAAGCTGAAAGGGAAAGAGGTGTTTGCTAATTCTAATAAAGTAGACATCACTCTGATGAATAACGATTGGGAGCAATTTGATGTGAGAATGGAATTTGATGGAGAAACAGGTTCTCAAACCTTCACTATACCTTTTGAACCCATTGTTGCCATGGTGGATTTGCATGAGAACTTTTGTGATGCCACCAGCGACGAAACTAAAATCATAAAGGAAACTGGAGAATATAATTTCGAGGATTCCTATTTCAAGTTAGAAGTGGAAGATATCAGCGATTCAGCTCTAATTCAGGTTTCTCACCATTGGGTAGCACCCGATACTCCAGAAAACCCTCAGGAAGGTCTTACTTTTTCTGATTATCGTTATTATGAGATTGATGGGATAGTCCCAAATAATTTTCAAGCAACCGGAATCTTTCGCTACTCTATGACCAGTAAACTCGATCATACCCTTATCAATGATGTTTTTGATAGTTTGGTGATATTATTCCGTCCAGATGCCTCCTCCCATTGGCATGGCATTCCTTTTGAAAGAACAGGAAGTCCATTTGCAGGATATATCTATGTTCCAAATATTCAGAAAGGACAATATACACTAGCGCTTTGGGCAGAGGAATTTGTGAGTATTAAAGAAGAAATAGTCATAAGACCCGAAGATTACCTTCAAAGCTATCCAAATCCATCTAATGGCAGAGTCTTTTTTGAGTTGATGATGCCAGAAGAGGGTAGTCTTTTAATTTTTGACCAAAGTGGAAAGCAAGTAGATTCTGTTTTTATTCAAGCCCATCAAGAATCCGCAAAATGGGATGGAAGAAGAATGCCAAAAGGGAGCTATCTGGTTCGTCTGATTAACAAAAATGGAATAGAGCTTTCTCAGCAAAAGATTATCATACAATAGTATGTTCTATGGATGCCTATAAATACTATCAGGAATTGGATGCTCGTTTGGAAGCCATTGCTATTGAAGCCAATGCCATTCCAATGAAGAAGTATATGAAAAACCATTTCGAATTCTATGGTATAAAATCTGTAGCTCGGAGAGCAGTAGTTTCTGCATTTATTAAGGAATTAGGAAGAATTTCGGAGGAGGGTTTAGATGAATTTGTTCGTCTTTGTTGGGACAATCCCTATCGTGAATTGCATTATGCCTGCCTAGATATTATTGAGAAAGAAAAAAAGCCAAAGATTGAGCGATTAGAGCTATACGAGTGGATGATTCTGCATCGTTCTTGGTGGGATTCGGTAGATGCTATAGCACCTAATCTGCTGGGTAGACTCCTCCAACAAAACCCGGAACTCATTAAAGAAAACACACTTCGATATGTGCAATCCAATGAGCTTTGGTTGCAAAGAACTGCCTTAATATTTCAATTGCGATACAAAACCGAAACAGATTTACCTCTGCTTTTTAATTACTGTGAAATGTTGGCTGAGCATAAAGATTTCTTCATCAGAAAAGCCATAGGCTGGAGCCTCCGTCAAGCTGGCAAGTTCTATCCCGATGTAGTAAAAGATTTTGTGGCAAAAACGGAGCTGAGTAATCTAAGTGTTAGAGAGGCTTTGAAGCATTTGGGCTAGAAGTGGAGGCAAAGGGCTGCCTTCCCCAAATAAGAATGAATCCCTATTATAGATAAAATATTAACCCTTAAAACTAAAAAGGAGGTTTAATAGCTAATATTTTAACCGAAAAAGTTTTTAGTTTTCTATCTTTACCCCATCATACCAAAAAAAAATTTCCAATGAAAAAATTCATCAAGTGGTTTCTTATCATTATCGTTTTTATTCTAGCTATATTGATTATTCTTCCCATGGCTTTCCAAGGAAAGATTACAAAGATTGCCAAACAAGAAATCAATAAGAATGTGAATGCAAGAGTCAATTTTGAGGAGGTTAAATTAAGTCTAATCACTTCTTTTCCAGATTTGAGTTTTAAGATGAATGAGATTTCTGTAATTGGAGTCGACCATTTTGAAGGAGATACTTTGGCCTATATTAAGCAGTTCCGATTAGACCTTGGTCTTTTAAGCATTTTAAACGACCCTATAGAAATTAAATCGATTATCTTCAAGCATCCTCAAGTTTATACCAAAGTTTTAGAAGATGGTAAAGCCAATTGGGATATTGCTTTGGAAGAGGAAACAGTAGAAGAGGAAACTTCAAACGATTCGGAACCGGCAATGGTTTTATCCTTGCGTAATTTTAGCATTATTGGTGCCGAAATCATATATGAAGATCAAAGCATGGATTTATTCACCAAAATGGAGAACTTGAACTTTAATCTTAGCGGCGACCTTTCGTCGGACTATACCACTCTATCCACCAAATCCACCATTGATGCTATGAGCCTTAAAATGGAGGGACTTTCCTATTTAAAGAAGGCCAAAATGGAACTCATTGCTGATTTAGAAACCGACTTAGTAAAATCAAAATATACTTTCAAAGAAAACATCCTCAAGGTTAATGAACTGGAATTGGGTTTCGATGGTTCTGTGGAAATGCCAAGTGATGACATTATCGTCGACATAGTTTTTGATGCTAAGCAAACAGCTTTTAAAAACATCCTCTCTTTAGTTCCTGCGGTATATATGACCGATTTTCAGGATTTAAAAACAGCTGGTCAACTATCATTAAAAGGAAAAGTAAAAGGAATCTATAATGAGAATCAATTGCCAGCTTTTAACCTGAATTTATTAGTGAAAGAGGCCATGTTCCAATATCCTGACCTTCCATCTAAAGTAGAGAATATCTCTATGGATTTAGCTATTGATAATGCAGATGGAATAGAAGATCATACGATTATCAATCTAAAGACATTCCATATGGATATGGCTGGAAATCCTTTCGATATGAATATGTTGGTCAAAACGCCTGTGAGTGATCCAAGTATTGATGGAAAGATAAATGGAACAATAGACTTAGGAAAGATGAAGGATTTACTTCCTTCTGAGGATATGAATATGTCCGGAACCATTAAAGCCAATATGGAAATGAAGGGAAAAATGTCATCCATAGAAAATGAAGATTATGAAGACTTTTATGCGGTAGGAAATATTGCTATTCAAAACCTAAACTATAAAGATACTGATTTACCTCAGGGTATTCATATAAAAAGTGCCAAAGCCATCATCTCTCCTCAATTTGTGAATCTAGATCATTTTAAAGCTGAAATAGGTGAAAGCGATATGAATATGAAAGGTAAAATAGAGAACTTCTTGGCTTTTTATTTCAAAGATGAACTGCTAAAAGGAGATTTCAGTTTTACTTCCAACAAACTGAATATGGCAGATTTGATGGGTGAAGAAACGGATGAATTAGAGAGCAATTCGGAGGAAGAGAGCGAGGAATTAGCGGTGATAGAAATCCCTAAAAACATAGATTTTACTCTAAACACTGAAATTGATGAGCTTCAATACGACAATATGGAGATTAAAAATATTAGAGGAGGCCTTCAATTAAAAGACGGTATAGCTAGCTTGGATGATCTAAACATGAATATGCTGGATGGTAGTTTAAAGATGAACGGGCAATATTCGAGTCAGGATTTAGAAAAGCCCAGCTTCGATTTCGATATGGATGCTGTAAATTTCAATGTAAAAGAGACCTTTGAGACTTTCAATACCATTCAGAAAATAGCGCCTATTGCTAAAAACATGGAAGGAAATATTTCTGCAAAAATGAATATCGATGGAATCCTCCTACAATATATGGAACCTGATTTGGGGACAGTAAACAGCAAAGGTAGACTTCAATCTAATAGTTTGGCCATAAAAAATGCAGAGCTATTTAAGCAGGTGGGGAGTTTAATCAAGTCGGACAAGTTCAATCAACTCTCGCTAGATAATATGGATTTGACTTATACCATGACCAATGGAAATATTGATCTGAAGCCTTTCGACACCAAATTTGGGAAATCAAAAATGACCATTGGCGGATCCCAGAATATCAATCAAAACATTGACTATTATATGGATTTCAACATTCCAAGTTCAGAATTAGGTTCACAGGCCAATGCTGTGGCCTCTCAATTATTTGCTGAAGCAGGGAAATTAGGTTTGGATGTTCAGACTCCTGAAACCATCAAATTCAAAGCCTTAATTGGAGGAACATTAAGTCAACCTAAAGTAGGTTTAGATTTAAAGAATTCAGCTTCAAATATGGCTGATGATTTAAAGAAACAAGCAGAACTTAAGCTAAAGCAAGAAAAAGATAAAGCCAAGAAGCAGGCTATTGACGAGGCGAAAAAGCAAGCTGCTCAACTCATGGCTGAAGCTGACAAGCAAGGGAAGAAGTTAATCTCAGAAGCCCAGAAAGTAGCCAGTCAAGCCAAAGCAGAAGCCAACAAACAAGCAGATATAGCTAAAGCTGAGACTTACAAACAGGCAGATGCATTAATCAAAGAAGCTGGTGATGATACCATGAAAAAACTTATAGCAAAAACAGCTGCAGACAAGCTAAAAGCCGAAGCGGATAAAACCGCAGAAAACTTTAAAAAGGAAGCTGCTGCACAAGCCGACAAAGGAGTAAACGTAGCTAAGAAACAATCTGATGCTCTAAAAGTAACAGCTAAAAAGCAAGGTGATGCCTTAATTGTTAAGGCTGAGAAGGTGTAAACCTAAATGTGCTGGCTTGGAAATGCTTTCGGAGCCTTAAAACGTTTGGACAATCGAAAAAAATTCCGTTTGAGTGGTAACTAACTATTGAATCTTTAATTGATATCAGGGCCTCAATCCTCTACGAGGCTTTGATCCCTTAAAAACATCTGCTGGTTGAGATATTTTTCTGTTGTTGAAATTAAGCTCTCTTATACAAGAAGCATATCTGCAGAGAAGCTATGGCACAGAGTTGCACAAAGGAAGCACAGAGATTCTCAAAGTGGTTGATACTTTGGGCCATAAATTTAAGTCGTATATATAATTGGAGTACAATTTCGGTTGAGCTCGAATACAAAATAAGCAAACTGCTCAGGCGGAAATGATTTCCGCCGCTAAGAATAAGGTAAGCACTTTTATGCTGACTTGGAAATGATTTCCAAGCTTTGAGCCTAGTCATATATGGAACCTGAATACAATTCTGATTGAGCTGGGAAATTCGCGATAATTAGCCAAATTAGTGAAAATTCGTAGACAGAAACCTACTTAATCCCAAGTTTACTCTTAATAGCAGCAGGAATAGCATCCTTATGAATCATAATACTGATAGTTTTTGATTGCATATAAGGCGTTGAGGCAAAGAAAAAACCTTCATAAGGACTTCCTTTTTCGCTCCAGCTATTTTTTACTTTATAGAAAGTTTCTCCTCTTTGGTCTTTGGCAACAGCTGTAAGAAGCATCAAGTGATCGTCTTTGGTTTTATAATTATCAAAAGCCTCTTGTCTTAATGCTTGAGTGATTACTTTTTCAGCCACTGGCACATCAAAACTATAGAGTTTTTCGCTCTTTTCCTTCTCGTCCAACTCTTCCCATTTCTCACTTTCCATACCAGCTAACTCAGGCTTCTCAGCATCAGGAATAATGGCTACTCCATTCTTCCAACTAAAGCCTTTTTCACTAACATCAGCATCCCATGCTACTGAATAACCATTCATTAAGGCACTTTCTATCACTTCTATCATTTCGTCTAAAGGAAGGTTATAATACTCAGCCAACATCCAGTTGTCGGGGATTTCTAAAATAAAAGTCTCATAAAATGGGTGGTGATTAAAAGAAGTGATTTCCACATAATCATCCATATTTAAACCTAATTCATCAGCATAAGATTGGGTTGTAAATTCTTTACCATCCTCAGAAAATGTTTCAGGAACTTCACCTAAATAAGCATCTAAAATGCCATCGAAACCATTGTGCCAAGCAGCACTTAGTTTTCGGTTCTTATTCATAATGACTGTACTTACATAGGCATCTAACAAAGCATCTAATTCACCATGAACGTGTTTTTCTTCACCATATTCAAGACCAGCATAAGCATCTTCTGTGATGGCTCCGTGATTGGCAAAAACCCAAGTGACATCGTGGAAATTACCTCCTCCTCCAAAGTTGAGGTTACCATGCCAGCGAACGGTGTTTATGGCTTTTTGACTGTAGGCATTTCTGACCACAAACATCTCAGATAAATCTACTTCTCCTTTTCCTAATCGTATCAATTCTGTTTCTAAGAAGGCCGTACCTCCAAAACTCCAACATGTTCCAGAACGATATTGATTTTTTACGGCAGAAGTTGGAACTTCGTTGATAATAGTGAATTCGTAGGCTTTTTTGTCCTCTTCTTTTTTATCCTTCTTCTTTGCTAATACTGGCAATGTCAATACTAGGGCCAATAGAAAAATGCTTCCTTTTTTCATCTCTATATAATTTGATATCTGATTATAATTAAACATCAAATTTAGAAATTATTTTATGTCTAATAGACTATGGTTTAGAATTGTCTCCTTATTTAGAATGATGAGCAAATATGAATCTCTATAGTCTTTAGAAAAGAAAAAATTGGTTATTACACAAAAAACTCAAAGAAGGCACAAAAACCACAAAAAATGGCAATTAGGAAAATAGCTATATTGTATAATATATCCAATCAGTGAGAATTCGTGAAATCCGTGGACAAACATTTATACTACTGGTTCTTCTTTTCTTAATTTCGACATAGTTAAGCTCTTTCGGTACCTCCTACCACTTTTCGTAATAATGGGATGCGCAACCGGATCGATGGAACGAAGATGATTTTCTTCTTTACATTCATCTGAACAGCAATTTCCATACTGCTCGGCACATGAAGGACACTGGATAAACAAGAGATGACAAGAATCGTTGGCGCAGTTTTTATGGGTATCGAAAGCCGTTCCACATTGATGGCAAGAAGCCAATACTTGTCCGTTTACATCTTCAGCCATGCGGGCATCAAACACAAAGTTTTTGCCCATAAATTTTGATTTTAAACCCAAAGGCTTAATCTGTCTCACATACTCCAGAACACCGCCAAGCAATTGGTTTACATCATTAAAACCATGATGCTTTAAATAAGCACTGGCTTTTTCACAGCGGATTCCTCCGGTACAATATAATAGTACTTTTTTATCTTTTTGCTCTTTCAATAAATCTACTGCAATTTCCAATTCCTCTCTAAATGTGTCTGCTTCGGGACAAATGGCATTTTCAAACCTGCCTATTTCGCTTTCATAGAGATTCCTCATATCCACAACCACTGTGTTTTCTTTTCCTAATTGCTCGTGAAACTCTACTCCAGAAAGGTGCTTCCCCACATTTGTCACATCAAAATCGCCATCTTTCAATCCATCCGCCACTAGTTTTGGTCGAACTTTTATGGTTAATTTATAGAACGATTTACCATCATCTTCTACGGCATATTTAATGGGGATTTCCTTGAAAATCTCATGTTTTTTTAAGCTTTCCATAAAAGCCTCAAAATAGTGTTCAGGCACACTCATTTGTGCATTAATACCTTCTCTGGCTACATAAATCCTACCCAAGCAATTAAAGTTGTTCCATTCTTTATATATTTCATCACGAAATTCTTGAGGATGGTCTAAATAGAAATATCGATAAAAGGAAATCGTTTTTCTTTTGAAGGTTTCTTGCATGAGTTGTTCTTTCAACACTTCACGGTTGATGGTATTATGTAAAGGCATGTTCTAGATTTTTTAGGTGGGCGCAAATTTAGGCTTATGATTGCTGATTCCCTTCGTATTATTTATTAATAAAATGTGAAAAACTAGATTTAGCCTAAATTTGATTATTTTAGCATTGATAACTCAAAATCAGTAAAATGGATGAATTTCTAGCCACTTTTGTATTCTTCTTTGCTGTGATAGATCCCATTGGAACCATTCCTGTTTTTATTGCAGTTACAACAGGTTATAATGAAAAGCAGAAGAGGAAGATTGCTCTAAAAGCTGTTCTAATTTCAGCTATTGTTCTATTATTCTTTATTGCGGTAGGTGAATTAATACTAAATGCCATCAATATTCCACTGTCTGCATTTCAAATAGCTGGAGGAATTGTACTTTTTATATTTGCCATGACCATGATATTTGGTAAAGGAAAACCCGAAGAGGAGAAAGAAATGATAAGCAGTGTAAGCGAGACCGCCGTATATCCTTTAGCCATGCCTTCTATTGCTAGTCCTGGAGCCATGTTAGCAGCTGTTTTACTAACTGAAAACAGCAGGTTTAGTTTATGGGAGCAAGCACAATCTTCAGCTGCTATGCTTGGAGTTTTGGCTCTTGTATTACTATTTATGCTGGGAGCCAGTAAAATACATAAGTATATAGGCGATAGTGGTGCAAGTATTATAAGCCGGGTGATGGGATTGATTTTAGCATCTGTAGCAGTGAGTTCTGTTCTTCATGGCATCGATATTTACTTCCAAATCCTAACTTTGGGATAATGATGGCAATTGGAAAACACAATAACAGCGTTATCCTCACCATTTAAATCAGTCATCCCGATGATTTCTATCGGGACTCTTGGTTTAAATTGTTCGAAAGCCTCATTCTTGATGCTTTCCTTAAAGCCTCTACAATAATGCTAATCTTATAAGGATATTAAAAATGAATTGACTAAATAGAGCCTGCCCATAAAGTCGAGTGTTTGAACTATAAAGTTCAAGTTCTAGGCGTGTGAAAAATCAAAACCACAGAATACTAGCGTATTTGAGGATTTGGATTTTGAGCAATAACGACGAAATTGGACTTTATAGACGAATACTAAATAAGGTTGTAATCTTTATCAGTTTACTGCGTCATAAACCTGAAAAATAGTTAAGGCTATCTTATAATGCGAACTAAAGAAACAAAAAGTCTTTAGAAATGTTAATTGCAACTAGAGCTAAGCCTAATTTTTATACTTTTGATTCAATTAGAAAATTATACCCATGGACCAAGTCATTAAGATACGAGACATTGCAAAACACTATCAAGTAGGAACACAATTGGTGAAAGCCATAAGGACCATCAGCCTTGATATTAAGAAAAACGAATATGTTGCTTTGATGGGGCCTTCGGGTTCTGGTAAGTCCACATTAATGAATATTCTGGGCTGTTTAGATACGCCAACCCGTGGGGAGTATTTTTTAGCTGGTGATGATGTAAGTAAACTTGATGATAATGCTTTGGCAGATATCCGTAACCGTCAAATTGGTTTCGTTTTCCAGACATTTAATCTTTTACCACGTTCTTCGGCATTAGAGAATGTGATGCTGCCATTGATTTATGCGGGTTATAACAAAAAACAACGCACCGAAATGGCAACAGAAACATTAGATAATGTTCAGTTAGCCGACAGAATGGATCATAAACCCAATGAACTTTCAGGTGGACAAAGACAGAGGGTGGCTGTGGCACGGGCATTGGTAAACAAACCTGCTATTATTCTTGCTGATGAGCCCACTGGAAACTTAGATTCTAAAACATCAGTGGAGATTATGGCCCTTTTTGAAGAGATTCACGATCAAGGTAACACCGTAATTGTGGTTACTCACGAGGAGGATATTGCCCAACATGCCCACCGTATCATTCGATTGAAAGATGGAGAAATTTTTTCTGACAAGAAGAATCCTAATATTAAGCGCTTGCTTCAGAAGGTTTAGTTAGTAGTTACAGTTAACAGCCAATAGTGAACAGTTGTGGGCTTTTTTAAAGTTCTAAGTTTATACCCTTGTATTTCTTTTTATTTTCTTTGTATGATATTGAAGTTTATATAGTTTCACGCCAAGACGCGAAGTTGAAATTAGGCCAAGAACGCTAAGGGAATTCCTCAAAAAATACATGATAAACAATTAAGGTTTAGGGAGGTAAGGAAAAACCCTTATGCGCACTTTGCGAAAAACCTTTGCATTTTCTTTGCGTGAAACTTTTGGCATTTTATTCGCGAGAAACCTAAACTCCAAAGTAATAGTCATTTTTATTAACTTTGAATTCCCTCAAAAATTAACATCATGACAGAAAATGAATTATCCTATAAAGTTATTGGAGCAGTAATTGAGTTGCATAAAAATATTGGCCCAGGATTATTGGAGTCAGCTTATGAAAATGCACTGGCATATGACTTAAGGGAATTAGGATTCGAGGTTAAACAGCAAGTTCCGATGCCATTTATTTACAAAGAAATCAAGCAGAATATTGGCTACAGAGTGGACCTAATGATTAACAGCAAAATTATCCTAGAAATTAAATCAGTTGATACTCTCGCTCCTGTTCATTATTCACAAACCCTTACCTACCTGAGGCTATCTGGAATAAAATTGGGACTACTGATTAATTTCAATACAAAATATGTGAAAAATGAAATTCATAGAGTAGTTAATAATTTGTAGTTTGATTTCACGCAAAGACGCGAAGTTGAAATTACGCCAAGAACGCTAAGGGAATTCCTCAAAAAACAGATGGTAAACACTTAAGGTTTAGGGAAGTAAGAAAAAACCTTATGCGCGCTTTGCGAGAAACCTAAACTCAAAGTAATAGTCATTTGCACGAAGTTGGAATTACGCCAAGAAGCTTAAGAGAAAAGTACAAGAGGCAGATAATCAATGCTTAATAATGATGAAATATGGGAAGCCCTTATGCGCACTTTGCGAAAAAACTTTGCATGTTCTTTGCGAGAAATTACCTATTGAAGGTGCTACTTGCAATAAGCATGGTTACATTTTTTTCTTATCCATTACGCACCATGGTTTAATCGTAGTCTTCTTAAATAATAACAATCCATATTTGCAATGATGTCTATTCACATTGTATCTTGGGCACATCCTAATTAGAATAGATTCATAAATCATTAATAAGCAATTAAATAAGAATGTATATTTTAACCTAAATGAAACTAATGTTAACAGGGTTTAACTATTCATATGATGAAAATTACGGAATTTTGTAACCGAAGTTCAATTTATCCGTCATAATAATTGAAGATGAAATCATGACCTTTCAAGAAGACCATATTTACATAGAGAAAATCAAAAAAGGAGATGCCTCCGCTTTCGCCAGTTTGGTTGAAAAGCATAAGGATATGGTATTTACTATCATTGTAAAGATTGTCAAGAAATCGGAGGATGCTGAAGAGATTGCTCAGGATGTATTCTTAAAGGTATTTGAGAAGCTAGAAGGTTTTAGAGGGGATTCCCGTTTTTCTACATGGTTGTACAGAATAGCATATAATGCAGCCATTTCGAAGACCAGAAAAAGAAGACTCGAAGTAGAAGCTTTAGATGATTTCACCATCAGCAATTATTCAGTGGATGAGGTGAAGGAAGAATTGGAGTCGATAGATGCAGAAGAACAACAGGCATTATTAAAAGAGGCCATGGATAGCCTTTCTGATGATGACTATTTGATTGTAAAGCTGTTTTATCTGGAAGAATCCTCTGTAAAAGACATCAGCACAGTTACCGGTTTAAGCCAAGCCAATGTGAAGGTGAAATTACATAGGATTAGAAAGAAATTATACTGCAGCATGAAGGATTCCATGGAAAAAGTAATTGATAATATTGTAAATTTGTAGTTATGAATCAGGACGAACATATAGAAGATTTATTTTTAAAAGCCTTAATTAAGAATGATGGTTTAAAAACTCCTTCAAAGGATTTTACCAAAACCATTATGGCTAAAATACCTTCAGGAAAAGTTGTAGTAGAAGAATCCTCACGTTTTGTAGGGAAAAACCTCACCATGTTTATCTTTTTCTTGGTGGGTATTATTAACCTGGTCATCATGTATTTTATTTGGCCTTACCTAAGTGTATGGATTCCAGAAAATAGCATCTTGGCTTTTATGTTAGAAAATGCGAATAGCTTTATATCTCAGCATGTTTCACAATTATTTGATCGCTCTGCAACTATTTCCTTGCTTCTTATTATTGGACTTGGATTGTTTATCATTCTAGGTAGAGACGAGACCATGGATGGTTTGCATAAGCTTTATAAGAAATTGCCCATTTAATTAAATAGCTTCTCTCAGTTATTGCAAGGATTTAAATCCTCAGCCTTACTTTCTTAATTTCCAATCACAGAAAAATCCTGTTTCATCATGCAATCGAAATGCTTCTTAGGGCAATTATTATATCCTAATTTGCTGCAAGGTCGACAAGATAGATTTTTTACTTCCAAGATAACAGATAGCTCTGGGTTTTTAGGCATATATGGGTACATCCCAAATTCAGGAACGGTATTTCCCCAAACTGAGTATATTCTCTTTTGATAAGCTGCAGCAATATGCATAAGCCCGGTATCGCTACTAACTACAAATTGGCTTCTTCTAATGATTTCAGCACTTTCGTTGAGATTACTTTTGCCGGCTGCAATAAATGCCTTTTGAGGATGTTTTTGAGCAACCTTTTCTGCTATTTCTAAATCACCTTTCCCGCCTAGTAGGACTACTGGAATACTTATTTTACTAATCAACTCGTTCAGCTTTTCTTCTGGAATTTGCTTGGTGAAATAGGTGCCTCCAATAACGATAGCTGCAAAATTATTCTGAATAGACTCCTCTAATCCCTTTATGTTTTTCTGTTCTTCAAGTCCGCTATAATATTCTAAGCCTTTATGATCGTTAGTAACTCCAATCTTATTTAAGGTATCAAAATAGCGATGAACAATATGTACATCGGGCATTCGGTTTTTTTTGAATCTAACCAAGAGCCACTTTTGCCTATTGAGCTTATCGAAACTAGAAGTGGGCTTTTTTAAATACGATTTAATTCTTAAGCTCCTCAAATTTTTATGCAAATCGACAATAAAATCATATTGCTCTATTTTTAGTTGAGGAAGGATATCAGAAAGCTTGTCTTCTAGCACAAATAATCTATCGATATGAGGATTATGCTCAAGAGTAGCGGCATAGGCCTTTTTAGTGATATAGTGGATTTCAGTATCGGGTTTCTGTGCTTTGATGGCACGAAGCAAGGGAGTAGTAAGTATAATATCGCCAATGGAACTAAACCTGATGATTAAAATCTTTTGCATTTGGCAAATTTAGGAAAGTTTTAGGGAAAGGGGAACGCTAATTTCCGCTAATTTAAATTGGATTTTGATTGTTGTGTAGGGGAACGCTAATTTCCGCTAATTTGAATTGAATTTTG
>NZ_JABKCA010000078.1 GCF_013166655.1 Lentimicrobium sp. L6 | reverse complement strand
CTGGGTACTGGGTACTGGGTACTGGGTACTGGGTACTGGGTACTGGGTACTGGGTACTGGGTGCTGGGTGCTGGGTGCTGGGTACTGGGTGCTGGGTGCTGGGTGCTGGGTGCTGGGCTTGGGGAACAGTCCAACTATTCAAGCATTCAAGCATTCGAACATTAACTCATTAAATCAATACTACTCCACCCACAGCCCCTGCTTTTTAATGGCCTTACGAATGGCCTTTTTATGGTGTTCTTTCATTCCCCAATAATCGAAGAATGAAATACCGCTTGCTCCTCCTTTAAAGGCAGCCGCTATACTTTTTGTCAATTGTTTTTCTTCTTTACAATCCACTAAATATAATCCACAGAAGATATTTTGATGAGGGAAATACTCTCGACTAACTTCCATTCTTTTTTGAATCCAATCTGTTCCTGCTTCATAAAAACCATTATAAACCATAGGGAAATAGGCATCGAGATTCCACCTTCCCCAGTCTTGCCTAACCATGGTTCTCGACATATTTGGGTCTGGAAAAACAGCTGCTGTTAGTTGAATTTCTTTACTAGAGAATTGATGAGCCAAACCATTTACAATTCCAGTAACCTGATCCATCCTAAATTGCTGCCACAGAGAATCGTGAGCATAATCGGGAATTGATTTGGGATTCTTCCCATATTTCATCTCAAACTTTCTGAGCATTTCGGGATGATAACCATAATCAAACGCTGGCAAAATATCATCTTGAATCAAATCGTATTTGGGCAATAAACCCGAAGGAAGAAAAACATCCACATAGCGAATATAATCCAGATGTATCCCATCGATGCCTTCTATTCTTCGTAATTCATTTACCTTATTCTCAATAAATTTCTTAGTCTCTGGCAATGCAGGACACATAAACTTATAATAGCCCACATAGGCTTGTTCTTCGGCCAAGGACTTTCCCAAATCATTAACACTCATCAATTCTGCTGGGGCATCTCCCCTATTCATGGCCCACATCCAAATATGCAACTGCAATTCATATTTCTTGGCTAAAGGAACGAGCATTCGAGCCGATTCGGAGGAGGTACTTAATAATAATCCCCGAATACCCATATCATTAATCTCCTCAAATATAAGCTCCCATTCTGCATAAGAAAGTTCTTTATGGCCGCTCATCCAAATCCAGAACTTCGGAGTCTTTTTATCCTTTTCTAACCAAATCCTCCCCTTCTCGTTGACCCTCCATACCTGCTCGTCCACTTCTTTTTGATAGATGGTCCGATATCCTTGAGAAAGCATTTCGACACCCTCCTCTTTTCCTGGCCAAGTATCAGAATAGGATTGATGTCTCTTCCAATATGCACGTTGAAAATCATAAGCCTGCATGAGACTTAATCTGACACCCCACTCCTGCTCACTCATGAATGCTATTTCAGGATTTTCCTCATCCTCAAAATAACATTGCCCCCAATATTCTGGTCTATGAATATTAATTTGCCATGTTGGCGACCACACCCAATTGTCTTCTCGCTGTTTCTTCTTCACATATTTTCCATCCACTATATTTGTTTGCCATTGCACTCTACTAAAGTTTACATTCCAAACGTCGCCAGGCTCTATGTTTCCAGTCAATTGATGAATAGGAATAGCTATCTCTATGGTCCAAGCAGAATCCACATTTCCGCTAGGCTCATTTAAACTTCCAAGAATATGAATCTCATGTTGCAATCCTTTACAATTCCAGGCATTATCAGGAGTAACAGAATCTCGATAGGGCTGATCTAAATATAAATCCCATTTCTTATTCAATGCATTAAACTCAAACTCAAAATAATGATGATGATCGCGATTTACATCAATAAAAACTTCAAAATCATTATCGTAATACATGACTTTCTCATCCTCCTCAATATGCGCCCAAATATGATTCTCCTCCAAATAAGCCGCAATAAATAATAGGCTATCACTCCATAACATCTTCATCTTGGTAGGCTGATTGGGCTTTGGAAATTCTGGGCCTTGAATATCTTGAAATTCACCAGACCATTCTACCCTTTCCCATGCTGACTCATCAATAATTCCATCAATTATCATTTCAGAAGAATTTACTTTCTGACTGATAAAATGAGGTGGCCTTTGAATATCCTGAGAATAAACTTTGGATACTAATATACTGAATACAATGAGGAGGAATACGATTTTTTTCATTTCAGAGAATTGAATCTTATAAAAACTGAAGAATTTCACCTACAATAAATCCCAGATAATTCCCTACGGCATAACCTATTAAACCAACTGTAATCCCTGGCACCAACATATTTCTATTATTGATGACACTACTAACTACAGGCACAAATGGTGGGCTACAGATTAATGCGGTGGAAGTTATCATTAAGGTATCCACATCGGTTTTGGTAAAA
The DNA here is from genome assembly GCF_013166655.1 of Lentimicrobium sp. L6. NCBI lineage: Bacteria > Pseudomonadati > Bacteroidota > Bacteroidia > Bacteroidales > Lentimicrobiaceae > Lentimicrobium > Lentimicrobium sp. L6. The sequence continues at coordinate 20,841 of NZ_JABKCA010000078.1, read as the reverse complement.
CGACTGATGATGCTTTGTAAGGCTAAGGAACCAAAAATCACAAAGGCAGGGTAATAAATCAGGTCTAGGCTAGCAGATACCAATTCTTTCAAATTGACCATACTGGCCACAGAAACACTGAATACTAAAATGAAATACATACCCAAATCGAAGGATTTATCTATTTTATTCACCCCCGGAATAAAAGTGGCTGAGAGCGCCAAAGTACTTAAAGACAATATGACGACAATCATAAAATACTCCTCAGGCAACAGACTGGCCAACCCTGCCGAAACAGCCAATATCAAAACCGCCAAACCAAATACCTTCATCAATGGCCAAAAGGAATTACGATTGAATATCTTATCAAAAACCTCCTCATCATCGCCATGAACTTCCTTGCTTCCTTCTGGATGTTTAAAAGCCGGAAGAAACAACCTAAAAAACTTCTGGCCAATGGTAATCAAGAATAAAAAGTATAAAGTTGAGAAAACCATATCATAGGAATGTACCACCAAATAGGTTTCATTGGATACATCGAGCATGGCTTTTAAGGAAGCCAAATTGGGAGTTCCTCCAGTATACACACCAATCAATAAAGCACCCACTTTCCAAAAGCCTTCATCTTCTTCAGGTTTAAAAAGAAAGTAACCAATAAACACCATCAATACTACACTTATCAAACCAACAATCAAAGCCATAAAAGTAGGACCCGCCAAACTAAACCATTCTTTTATCTTGGTGGGAAACAATAGAAGTGGAATGGCAATGGGGACAGAAGCACTGGTCATAATATCTTGAATCTGGGCACTTCCTTCGGGCAAAAACCCTAACAAACTCATGGCAATCCCTATTCCGTAGGCTACTACAATAGAGCCTAACTTTTTAACGATGGATGATTTTTTGGTCAGATAGAGAATGATAGCTGGTGCGAGTAGATAAAAGAATCCTAAGAGTATTAAAGATATATCCATAAATAATATTTGCGCTAAAATAGGAAAAATTGATTGTTCGGCAATATTTTATATCATCCCACAAAAGCCGATTTATGCCATATCACTTCCTTGAAAATCAATTTTTCCCCGACAGCTGACGCTTCGGTACAGCATCGTTCCGACCCAAGGGGAGCTTGATTTCCAAGGAGTACCGCTTTAAATATTAGGATAAACGTTGTTTTATCATCTATGGTAATCAGCCTAACCTGCTCCATCGGATTTGCAATCGATGACATCAGCATCTCATTTTTTATAACCGGATTATAAATTCGCTCTAGCTTGGTTTTATACCATATCACTTCCTTGAAAATCAATTTTTCCACGACAGCTGACGCTTCGGTACAGCATCGTTCCGACCCAAGGGGAGCTTGATTTCCAAGGAGTACCGCTTTAAATATTAGGATAAACGTTGTTTTATCATCTATGGTAATCAGCCTAACCTGCTCCATCGGATTTGCAATCGATGACATCAGCATCTCATTTTTTATAACCGGATTATAAATTCGCTCTAGCTTGGTTTTATACCATATCACTTCCTTGAAAATCAATTTTTCCCAGACCCCAAGGGGAGCTTGATTTCCAAGGAGTCCAGCTTTTATCATAAGAATAAGCTATATTTTATCATCTGCGTTAATCAGTGTAATCCGCGTCCGTCAGGGAAATCCATGAACGCTATTTTTCTTTATTTGAATGAAATCGCAATACAATAATACCTAGTTTATTGTTTTTTTTGTTTGCCCCAAACCCTAAAGCGAGCAAAAAAAACTAAACATAGCATTTTCCTGAAATCAATGTTCCAAGCTATGCTGAAAATGAATATTTTTGTAAAAAATAAGCTCATGTTACAGAACCTCATCAAGCAAGATACTATTTGTGCTCCAGCTACGGCTTCCGGAAGCGGTGCTATCGCTGTTATTCGTGTATCGGGTCCTCAGTCCTTTCAAATTGCTGACCAAATTTTCACCGCTTATGATGGGCTCAAAAGCCTTAAAGATGCAGATGGCTATACCATCCACTTTGGAAAAATCGCCACCAAAGAACAAATCATTGATGAGGTATTGGTGAGTGTTTTTAAAAACCCAAAATCCTACACCGGCGAAGACTCTTTAGAGATTTCTTGTCATGGTTCCACTTATATTCAGGAGCAAATATTAGAACTATTAAGAGCCAATGGCTGTAGATATGCCGATGCTGGGGAATTTACCATGCGCGCTTTTATGAATGGTAAGTTCGACCTTTCGCAAGCCGAAGCTGTGGCCGACCTCATTGCTTCTAATTCTGCTTCCTCACATCAGGTGGCTATGAAACAAATGAGAGGAGGCTTTTCTCATCAGATTAAAGAGCTCCGAAAAGAGTTAGTGGATTTTGCTTCCTTACTAGAGTTAGAGCTTGACTTTAGCGAAGAAGATGTTGAATTTGCAGACAGAGGAAAGTTTTACGACTTATTGGCGAGAATTAAAGGAGAAGTCCAAAAGCTCATTGCTTCTTTCAAGCTTGGCAATGTGATGAAGCATGGAATCCCTGTAGCTATTATTGGAAAACCCAATGCCGGAAAATCCACCCTCCTCAATAGGATTCTTCAAGAGGAAAAAGCCATTGTCTCTGATATTCCCGGTACCACTCGTGACGCCATTGAGGATACTATTATTATAGATGGCTTTGCTTTTAGGTTTATAGATACGGCTGGATTAAGAGACTCCTCCGATAAAATTGAAAATATAGGCATAGAGAAAACCTATGAGAAGATCAATCAGTCCCAGGTAATACTCTATGTTTGTGATATGACCAAATCTTCACCGGAGGAGCTCAAGGAAAGCATCGCCGATTTCCAGGAGCATATTGACGACGAAAACAAACAATTCATCATCATAGGAAATAAGACGGACGAGTTGGAGAGTCTTCCCTCCCACTTCACCGACTATGTAGATCTGGAAACCATTTTCATCTCAGCCAAGCGCAATGAGAACATCCACCTCATCGCTGAGAAGCTGGTCAAAAGTGTTAAGGAGCTCAATCTTCAAGATTCCACCATAGTGACCAATGCCCGCCACGTAGACATCCTCCACAAGGTAGAAGAAAGCATTATGCAAGTGGAACAAGCTTTAGACAATGAAATACCCACCGACCTCATCGCCATAGATATCCGCCAAGCTTTGCATTATTTGGGTGAGATTACTGGCGAAATTACTACTGACGAGTTGCTGGGGAATATCTTTGGGAAATTTTGTATCGGAAAGTAAACCTCTTTCCTATATTTGTTATTACCCTTCATTTACTGCACTTTATAGAGTTTTATTTTCTTTTATTTGTTGCCCATTTGCTCTTTTTTGTTTATTTTTGTTGTACAGTTGTTGCCCAAGAACCCAAATTTGTTGCCCGACAACAAAACTGGTGAAATGATGGCAGTAATTGACAGCTTATGACAGTAATAGACACTTAAAGGCAGTTGATGGCATGAGTAGCAAAATTGAAGTTCAAAAAATATGTGAGTTTTGCGGTGAAGAATTTATCGCTAAAACTACTGTGACCCGTTTCTGTGGTCATACATGTGCTTCAAGATCCTATAAGCAACGTAAGAAAGAAAACAAGGTTGGCAGAGCCATTGAAGAAACCAACAAACAAAAAATCCTTTCTATTACTGAATTGAATCAGGAAGTAATTAAACAGAAAGATTTTCTATCCATTAAAGAAGCTCATACCCTATTGGGATTAAGTGAGCGAACATTCTACAGGCTTATGAAAGCCGGAACCATTCAAGCTACCAAACTTGGTAAGCGTACCATTATTAAACGTTCTGAAATCGATAAACTCTTTGCATCATGAAAGTAACCCTACGTCAACGAAACAAAAACGGCAAGATCAGCCTTTACCTTGATTACTACGACAAAGGCAAACGTAAGTATGAATATTTAAGGATTTATCTAATTGAGAAGCCCCGAACTTCAGAAGAAAGATCCTTTAATAAAAAGACTCAACAACTAGGGGAAAGTATCAGAGCCAAAAGACAATTGGAGCTTCAAAACGGTATTTATGGTTTTAACGATACTGAAAAGATCAATTCAATATTCCTGACCTATTTTGAATTACTGGCAGAAAAAAGAAGGGATTCAGACGGAAATTACGGGAACTGGATGAGTGCATTAAAACACATGAAAAACTGGGATAAATCAAATGTCCGCTTTGCTGACATTGATAATGAATGGCTGGAAGATTTAAAATATTACTTCGTACACGAAGCCAAAACCAAACAAAAAAAGAATCTTTCTAAAAACTCCTGTGTGTCCTATTTTAATAAAGTTAGGGCAGCATTAAAGGAAGCTGTAAAGGATGGTATAATTTTCCGCAATCCTGCCGAAAACGTTGAAGGCATAAAAGAAGCTGAAACACAAAGAGAGTTTTTAACCTTAGAAGAATTAAAAAAAGCAGTGAAAACCCATTGCGAAATCGAAGTAGTAAAAAACGCTTTCATATTTAGCGCACTTACAGGGCTTCGCTTCTCAGACATTGAAAAACTTACTTGGTCTGAAATTCAGCGTTCAGATGAAAACGGCTATTACATTAGGTTTAAACAGAAAAAAACCAAAGGACAAGAAACCCTCCCCATGTCGGATGATGCCCTTCAATTTATGGGTGAACGAAAAGAGGGTGATAAAAAGGTATTTGATGAATTAACCTATAGCGATTACAATAATGCCAAAATCCGTGAATGGATGATTCGTGCCGGAGTCGAAAAGCATATTACTTTCCACTGTGCACGTCATACCTATGCTACGCTTCAATTAACTTTAGGAACTGACATTTACACGGTTTCCAAATTGCTTGGACACAAGAGCCTTAAAACTACCGAAGTGTATGCCAAAATTATTGACCAGAAGAAAAAAGAAGCCGCCAACCGCATAAAACTTGACCTATGAAAAACGCATTAGAATTATACAACGATATTTTATTCCTGAATCATCGCCCCTGGTTATTCGGAAAACAATCTGACACAAAATTCAAACAACTAATATCTGAAGTTAAAAAGGAATATTATTCAACTCAGCCCAATTATGAAATTGACTTTATCAAGCCACTTTCAAATATCCGCAAATACTACCATGTAATTATTGAACATGAAGCAATAAGGTATTTAAACGATCTACATTCAGATGTTTCCGAAGCATTAAATAAAAATGAAAAATCATATTTGGTACATTTTGCATTAACCAAAACGTTCTCACAAAAAATAAAAGAAACGGCACAGGTTATTCAGGAAAGAAATTATTCCCCGGAACAGTTCGATTTAAGCAAGCAAAGCAAACCAATAGATAATTCACATGCTGATGAATCTTACATACTCCACCTTCTTAAACATCAGATGGCAAGATTGATTATGGAGGTACAGGATTCATATACTGATCTTTTAAAAGATGATCCTCTATCACAAGAGGAAATCTATTACAAATACTTCAATGAAGCTGCCCCCGTAATTTCTTTTATTATTGAGGCTGAAAACTACCCGAATACAAACCAAATTATCCAATCAAAAGAGAAAGAAGATAAACCAACCTTTAATGCCATTAGGGAAGATATAAGAGAGGCAAACAAGAATATACACTCCTATTCCCAATTAGTAAAGAATCCTTCACGATTTGCTCAGATTGAAGAAGGGCTTTTTGAAAATGGCTTAATCAATGAGAATTATGTATTTTCTGATGAATACGGAAAAAAGAAATACTTAGCTGCATTCTATCATCAATTAATAAGAAAGGGCTATTTTAATAAGCGCATCTTTCCTGAAAACATTGAAGCCAAAGACCTTTTTATTAGAAAATTTTTAGACCACAGGTACAATACAGATGTTGATAAGCAATTTCGTAACTGGGACAATAATCGGGATGAACTATTAAAATTCATAGAAAAAGACTACTGGCTAGACAAAATTTCACCTTGTTAGAATTGCGGTAATTTGCTGTCAATTTTCCGAATCAAATTACCACTCCACTTTCCAAATTCTTCTTTTACTGGTATTTACAGTTTCCAGAATTACCACTCGTTAGGCAACCAAAAATCCTGACCTAAATTCGCTATGTCTTTGATAATCAAAGATGACTTTAGCGCTGAAGTCCATTTGTCGAATTTATAATTCATAAGAAAAATGGACGAAATTATTAAACGTCTTGAACGACTGGAAAGGCTAATTGAGAGCCAAAGTATCAACACGAAAGAAGTTTTAAACTTCAATGAAACATGCAAGTATTTGGAGCTTTCGCAATCTCATTTGTACAAGCTTACAAGTAGCGGAGCTGTACCCCATTACAAACCTAATGGGAAGAAAATTTATTTCAACCGTCAGGAATTGGACACTTGGTTGCTTCGCAACCGTGCCAGCTCTAAAGAAGAAATAGAACAAGAGGCAGCCGATTATCTGGTTAAAAATGGGAGGGTGAAGCTATGAACGAGTTAATTGATTTAATGCTGAAACTCTCTCAGGAGATAAAGACCATAAAAGCATATCTGGAAGTCTTTCAAAAAACACGCGTGGAGAAATTCAATGAAGCATGGATTGACGGACAGGATGTAATGCAAGTATTGCACATCAGTAAAAGAACCTTGCAATCCCTTCGGGATAGCGGGGTTCTCCCCTACAGCCGCTTAAATGGCAAATTCTACTACAAGCTTTCTGATATAGAAAACATCCTTGAATCCAATTATTCAATCTTAAAATCTGGAAGTCATGGAAATTAGCAGAAAAGCCATTTTATATAAAACGCACTACGGATTAAATATTTATTCTCATGTGCTACGACACTACTATCCAGATGAAACAGTCCTTTCCCTTTCGGGAAGGGTCTGTAAACCTGCCAAAAATCCATTTAACGAAAACAAGTTTTCATTAATGGTTTCTGTTGTTGATAATTGTGCCAGGCACACCGACACTGAAAATAGCATCCCCGATGGTGATGTATTCGACTTTGCAAAACTGCACTTCAAAAAAGAAGGTCAGGAATTACACGAAATGATAAATAATGAACTTCATTTACACATTGGAGAAGAAAGGAATTTCTACGGACATAAAAGCATTCCAGAAACAACAGAGGAGACCCAAGAGGTTCAAAAACCTAGAATCCGAATACCTCAATGTAGTTATTTCAAACATCCCGTTTCAAATATCATTCCGTCAAAAACAATAAATCTGACAGAAGTATTCAACTTCATCCGTGGTGATTCATTTGCTGCATGCACAAGTACACTTCGCAACATTGAAGATGTTAAGGAAGCCCGTAAATACAAAGCCTACAACTTTGATTATGTAACCTTTTCAGGCACATTCTCAAAGAGAAATGATAAAGCTTTGCTTTCTCATTCCGGCTTACTGACCATTGATATTGACCACATTTCAAATATTGACTCCTTGAAAGATTCTCTTTTGCAAGATCAATATTTTGAAACCGAACTGTTGTTTATCTCTCCATCTGGCGATGGCTTGAAATGGATAATTCCTATTGATATAAGCAAAGCGAAACATCAGGACTTTTTTAAAGCCGTTTCAAATTACATCCGACAAACTTATCAATTGGAAGTTGACCAATCGGGCAAGGACATATCAAGAGCCTGTTTCATTCCGCATGATGCAGCAGTTTACATTAATCCCAAATATTTACAATAATGGATAAAAAAACGTTTAATCCGTTGGAATGGTTAGAGCAACCAAACCAACAAACCATAAATATAGATACAGAGCCAAAAGTATCAGCAACAACAAATAATGTAACTGAAGTTGAAGTTCAAGGGCTGAATCAGATTGAAGAGATCATTCAGCAAATCGAAAACAAACAAATTGATATTGCCACCGCTTACAGCGATTGGCGTAATATCGGATTTGCTTTTGCTGATGAATTTGGCGAAAACGGAAGAGATTTTTTTCACCGGATTAGTCGCTTTTATTCTGACTATTCAACCACTGAATGCGACCATCAGTTTGATAATTGCTTGAAAGCAAAAGGTCAAGGTGTTTCTTTGAAAACCTTTTTCTTTCATGCGAAACAGGCAGGTATTCCCATTAGCAACCAAAAACAGGAACCTGATAATGAATCTGAGAAAGTTCCTCATTTCCCTGAATCCTTATATACTCAACTTCCTGATTTCCTAAAACGTGTAGTTCAAATTTGTACTTCAAACGAAGAAAGGGACATTATGCTTTTAGGCTCACTGGTAACACTTAGTGCATGTTTACCTAAAATTCATGGAATATATGATGGAAAGCGAGTTTTTGCAAACCTATACCTTTTCATAACTGCCCAGGCATCGGCTGGTAAAGGTCGTTTAGTACACTGCAAGCAACTCGTTAAGCCAATTCACAAAGCACTACGGGAACAGGCACGGTTGATAAAGCAGGAATATGAAATAGAACTGTCTGATTACAACTCAAAAAAGGGTAAGGAAGAAGGAGTTGAAAAGCCGAATAAACCACAGGAAAAAATGTTGTTTATTCCTGCCAATAACAGCACTACAGGAGTTTTTCAATTGCTTTCTGATAATGATGGAAAAGGCTTAATTTTTGAAACCGAAGGTGATACACTTTCACAAGCATTTAAGAGCGACTACGGCAATTACAGCGATGGTTTCCGAAAAGCATTTCATCATGAAACTATTTCGTATTACAGACGAACCGACCGGGAATATGTTGACATTGAAAGCCCAAGCCTTTCAACTGTTCTTTCAGGCACTCCAAAACAAATATCAAGCTTGATACCCAATGCTGAAAACGGCTTATTCAGCCGTTTTATTTTCTATTATATGAATATAAATCCTGTTTGGAAAGATGTATTTGCAATAACCTCAGCCAAGGGTTTGGACGATTATTTCGATGAATTGGGAAACGAATTTCATGAGCTTTATAAATCTTTAATGGCAAACCCTGAGATTCAATTCTGCCTTTCGGCAGACCAGCAATCACAGTTCAATGATTTCTTTGCACATGTGCAAACGAAATACATTGCCATTCAGGGATTAGATTATATGGCAACCGTAAGGCGTTTAGGTTTGGTTGCTTTTCGTATGGCAATGGTATTATCAGTTTTAAGAATTTTTGAGACAGGAGATTTGCCGGAACAAATCATTTGCGAGGAGCAAGACTTTCAGTCTGCTCTTGAAATGATTAAAATATTAGTTCAACATTCAAGCAAAGTGTTTTCTGAACTTCCTGAAGATGTTAAGCCACAAAAACGCTCCAACAGGAAAGAAAGATTTTTGGAGCAATTACCTTTAAATTTCAACAGACAGAAATACCTTGATGTGGCAAATTCCCTATCAATACCTTATAAGACGGCAGAAGGTTACATAACTGAGTTTTACAAAAAGGGATTGATTCACCGTGAAAGCCAGGATCAATATATTAATCTAACTAAGGAAACTCAGGATTCTAAGGATGTTAAGGCTTAGTTTCCTTAACTTCCTGAATCTCCTTGAAAACCTAAAAAAAGTTTTTCTTCTATTATGTTGTTGATTATTTATTTTTAGTAAATTTGACAATATTGTCTAAACAATTAATATCAAATGAAAAGTGTAGAATTTGGAGCTTATATTAAAGCCCAACGGGAAGAGAAACGAATACCTCAACGAATTGTAGCACACGCACTAAATGTAGATACAAGTACGTTGTCGAAAATGGAATTAGGTGAAAGACAAATACTAATTTCTCAGGTAAAACCTTTATCAGAAATATTAAACATTGATTTTAAAGCATTGCAGATAAAGTACATTTCTGATAATATCATTTCTGATTTTTCAGGGCAACCTTATTTGAAAGAAGCATTAAAAATTACTGAACAAAAAATTTAGAACCAAACATATGACATCAGAGACTCATCGCCAAATGGCGAATTTCATTTGGGATATTTGCAATCTGCTTAGAGGACCATACAAACGCAACGAATACAGAAAAGTAATTTTACCGCTTACCGTACTTAGGCGATTTGACTGCATTTTAGAATCAACCAAGCAGGACGCTTTAGCTGAACATAGTAAGTTAAAAGGAAAGGCAGAGAGTATCATTAAAGCTAAAATGGAACAAGTGACAGGGGTGAAGTTTTACAATCTTTCCAAACTCGAATTTTCCACTTTATTAGACGATGCCAACCAGATTGCACCAAATCTCAACAGTTATATCAATAACTTTTCATCCAATGTTCGTGACATTTTCGACCGTTTTGAGTTTGAAGATGAAATACGCAAAATGGCTGAAAAGAATATTCTTTATCAGGTATTAAAAAAGTTTTCAAAAATTGACCTTTCCCCGGAAAGAATCGATAATATTCAAATGGGTTACATTTTTGAAGAGTTAATACGGATAGGTGCTGAACAATCAAACGAAGAAGCCGGAGAACATTTCACCCCTCGTGAAGTAATTAAACTGATGGTTGATTTATTGCTTTCCCCCGAAGAAGATTTAGCTGAAGGTTACAAGGTAAAAAAGATTTATGACCCTGCTTGTGGCACAGGTGGTATGCTTTCGGAAGCAGAACAATACTTAAAGCAACTCAATGAAGATTCTCAACCTCATTTGTATGGGCAGGACTGGAACGATGAAGCCTGGGCAATTTGTCGTTCGGATATGTTGATTAAAAAACACGATGAAGAAAAAATTCAATTAGGCGATTCATTTACTAAAGATGCATATGCAGGGGAAAAATTCGACTATATGTTGGCAAATCCCCCTTTTGGAGTCTCATGGAAACAGCAAGAAAAATTTATAAAACGGGAATCTGAAGTTTTGGGGTACAATGGCAGATTTGGTGCAGGCTTACCCCGGGTTAATGATGGTGCATTACTATTCTTGCAACATATGATTTCTAAAATGGAGACTGTTGATGATGGAGGAAGTCGTATTGCTATTGTTTTCAATGGCTCTCCTTTATTTACTGGTGATGCTGGTGGCGGAGAATCTGAAATCAGACGTTGGATAATCGAAAATGATTGGCTGGAAGCTATTGTTGCTATGCCTGATCAGTTGTTTTATAATACTGGTATTTCAACATACATATGGGTTGTTACTAATAAAAAAGTAAAAGAGCGGAAAGGAAAGATCCAATTGATAGATGCCCGCAATTTCTGGATTCCAATGCGGAAAAGCCTGGGCAAAAAACGCAAGCAAATTGGTGATGCTGAAGATAAACACCCCAATCAGATTGGCGAGATAACAACTATTTACGGAAACTTCATTAATGATGAAACCCGAACCTTTAAAATCAAGGAAAATGGCAATGGTGAAGAAAAAGAGAGGGAATTAATTGTTTGTAAAGTATTCGACAACGAGGATTTTGGCTACAATAAAATTACTGTTGACAGACCTCTTCGCCTAAACTTTCAGGCATGTGAAGAACGTATCGCATTGTTGGATGGAATTTCTGCTTTTCAAAATATTGCAAGTAGTAAAAAGAAAGATGAAAATTTGCGTATTAAAGAAGTTGAAGCTGGTGAACAACGACAGGAAACCATCCGTGTATTGCTTAAAGATTTAGGAAAAGCAAAAAATGAAAGGCCATATAAAGACCGAAAATCCTTCCTGATAGATTTAAGGGAAATTGACCGGACTAAAGAAGTTAAACTTAATGCAAATGAACTTAAAGCGATATTAGAAGCCTTAGGCGAAAGAGACGAAACAGCCGAAATATGCAGAGATAAAAAAGGGAATCCTGAACCAGACCCCTTATTAAGAGACACGGAAATAGTGCCCTTAAAAGAAAGTATAGAAGATTATTTTGAAATAGAAGTTTTGCCCCATATATCTGATGCATGGATTGACCATTCTAAAACTAAAATTGGATATGAAATCCCTCTAAACAAACTTTTTTACAAATATGAGCCTCCTAGGGAATTGCATATTATTAAGGATGAGCTAAAAGGATTGGAACAAGATATTTTAGAACTCCTAGTCCAAGTAACTAAAAACGGAGAGGTCTAAAAATGGAATATCCAAAATATAATGAATATCTCGATAGCACTATTGATTGGTTGGGAAGAGTTCCGAACCATTGGATTGTAAAAAAAATAAAATGGGACAGTGCTGTATTAAGGGGTGCCTCACCTCGTCCTATTGACGATCCAGCTTTTTTTGATGATAATGGCAAATATGCTTGGGTTAGAATTGCTGACGTCACAGCTTCTGGCAAACATCTTGAGAAAACAACTCAAAGGCTTTCTAAGCTAGGAGCGTCTCTTAGTGTAAAAATTAAACCTGAAAATATATTCCTAAGTATAGCTGGTTCCGTAGGAAAACCTTGCATTTCAAAAATTGATTGTTGTATTCATGATGGTTTTGTTTATTTCCCATACCTAAAAATAAATCATAATTTTCTATATTATATTTTTGCAAGCGGTGAGCCTTATAAAGGCCTTGGTAAATTTGGCACTCAATTAAATCTAAACACAGAAACAGTTGGTTCTATTAGTATTGCTATTCCATCTGAAACAGAACAAGAATCAATTATCAGATTTTTAGACAAAGAAACCACCCGAATCAATAATCTAATTGAGAAAAAACTAAATCTTATCCACACCCTTAACGAAAACCGGATAGCAATAATTTCGCATGCTGTTACCAAAGGATTAAATGAAATTGTTCATTTAAAGTCAAGTGAAGTTGATTGGTTGGAAAATGTTCCAGAACACTGGAAAGAAAAGGCATTAAAATATACTTGTACCTTAAATGATAAAGCATTAGCTGAAACAACAGATCCTGAATATGTAATCAATTATGTAGATATAGGAAGCATTGATAAAACCAAAGGGATTATAAAAAAGGAACAGTATCTTTTTGATGAAGCTCCATCTAGGGCGAGAAGGATTGTTCAAGATGGGGATATTCTTGTTTCAACAGTCCGCACATATTTAAGAGCTATTGCACCAGTCATTAATCCAGAAGAAAACCTGATAGTTTCTACTGGTTTTGCAGTTGTTAGACCACGCAAAATCGATTCAGATTATTTGTCGTTTCTACTTCGTTCAAAATATTTTGTAGAAAAGGTAGTCTCTCTGTCAGTAGGTGTTAGTTATCCTGCAATTAACGCATCTGTATTAGCAAGAATTAAAATACCTATTCCTCCAACAGAGGAACAAAAAGAGATTACTCAATATTTGAAGAAAGAAACAGAATCCATTGATAAAATAGTCGGATTAACAGAAAAGCATATAGATAAACTCAAAGAGTACAAAACTGCTATAATATCAGCAGCAGTTACAGGAAAAATAAAAGTATCAGAATAACCATGAGCGCTGAATTTAGAATATCATCATTTGAAGAGTTTTTATCTGTCATTAAAGACGAATTAACTCTAAAACGTCCCTACTACCGGGGGCAATCAAAAAGAAACATTGATGGTTATCCATTAATGCCTTCCATTGGGCGATTTAAACATTTAAAAAACAAAGCCTTATCAGAGTTTTATGATTTCGAATGTGGCATATTAGACACTTTTGCAAATCATGTAGTCGGACAGGTAAATCATTTACCTCGCAACGATTGGGAATATCTGGCACTAGCTCAACATCATGGTTTGCCCTCACGCTTTATGGATTGGACTACTAATCCATTAGTCGCTCTATATTTTGCCTCTCGAAACGCTAAACCAGATACAGACAGTGCCATTTATGTATTAACAAAGGAAGTAGTTAAATACAATGAAATAATACGAAATGGCGAGAACAAACATAAAGATATTGAGCCGGTTGGTGATTTAACTACAGGGTTAAAAACAGAAGAAGATGATGACCCTTATAAAGATTTTGAGTTAGATGAAAGTGTAGAAACAGCTCATGAAGCAGAAGGAGAATTTAATCCCTTACCTTCAACAAACAAATTCAATTTATTGAAAGAGGATGTTAAATCACCATTTGATATTTCTCAAAACATTATTTATGACCCTGCTCATGTTTCACCTCGAATAAGAGCTCAAGATGGAGTGTTTTTAGCTTGCCACCATCCACTTGACCCCATTGATGATAATGATTACATTGAAATTATTATTAAACACGAAAAGAACAATCATAAAAAGATTTGCAAACAATTGGAGCAGTACGGAGTATTCGATAAACAACTTTTTCCTGATTTGGATGGTATGGCGAAATGGTTAAAATATAAAGAATTTGAAACAGTAGTGTAATTGATATGAAAGCAACTACCGAAAAAGCATTTGAAACTTACATTGAAGAAAGTTTACTTTATAAAGGAGGCTGGAATCAAGGAACCAATAAAGAGTGGGATAAAAAGTATGCTTTATTTCCCAAAAGAATAATTTCATTTATTAGGGATACCCAAGAGAAGCTTTACCTTAAAATGCAACAACTGCATGGAGATGAATTAGATGAAAAAATCATCTCGACCTTAATAAAAGAAAGGAATTTAAAGGGAACGCTTCATGTTTTAAGACATGGATTTCGTTTTTTCGGTAAAACTATTGATATGGCTTATTTTAAGCCTGCACACACCCTCAATGCTGAGGTAATTGCTCTTTATGAAAAAAACCATCTTACCGTTACTCGTCAGGTTTTATGCCATACGGTAAATAATGATACCATTGATTTAGTGTTTTCCATAAATGGATTGCCTGTTGCCACTTGTGAATTAAAGAATCCTGCTACAGGTCAAAATTGGAAAAATGCAGTTGCTCAATATAGAAAAGACAGAGATTGGCGAATGCCTCTATTCAGGTTTAAAACTTCTGCAGTAGTTCATTTTGCCGCTGATACCGATGAAATTCATATGACAACACATTTAAGAGGGGAAAAGACGTTCTTTTTACCTTTTAATAGAGGTAGTCATCCGGGAGAAATAAAATGTGGGGCAGGTAATCCACAGCATAAATCAGGACATCGAACAGGCTATTTCTGGGAAGAGGTTTTACAGCATGATAATTTTCTAGAAATTATCGGGCATTTTATGTTTCTCGAAACCAAAGAAGAAACGAGATTAGATGAGAAAGGATTCAAACAGAAATACACCAAGGAAACACTTATATTCCCTCGGTTTCATCAATTGGATTCAGTTAAAAAACTTGTTAAAACCAGCCGCATTGATAGAACAGGACACAACTATCTTATTCAGCATTCTGCTGGTAGTGGAAAAACAAATAGTATTAGTTGGCTTTCCCACCGTTTAGCCAGCTTGCATACTTCTGCTGATGAAAAGATTTTTGATTGCGTAGTTGTAATTACAGATAGGAAAGTTTTAGACAGGCAATTGCAAGATGCAATTTACCAAATAGAACATGCTCAGGGAGTTGTTAAAGCAATTGACCAGGATTCAAAGCAATTGGCAGAAGCATTGGTTGATGGGACTAAAATTGTAATCACCACTTTGCAAAAATTTCCATTTGTATTGAAAGGTCTATTACATGTTGCTGGTGCCGACAATCTGGATAAACCAGATGCGGAATCAATTAAACAAGCCGAGGATTGGAAAGCTCAAATTGCTGCTCGCAATTATGCGATTATTGTGGATGAAGCACACTCAAGCCAAACGGGCGAAACTGCCAGAGAATTAAAAGAAATTTTAGGAGCAGGAACCGACATCGATTCTGATGAAGGTGAAACAGATTGGGAAGACCGATTAAATCAAGTAATGGAATCAAGAGGAAAGCAAAAGAATATCAGCTTTTTTGCTTTTACTGCTACTCCAAAAGGAAAAACATTACAGCTTTTTGGTAAAAACGATGAGCCCTTTCATGTCTATTCCATGCGTCAGGCAATACAAGAAGGATTTATTTTAAATGTACTTGAAAACTATACCACGTACGATACTTTCTACAGACTGGTGAAATCTGTTGAAGATGACCCTGAACTACCTAAAAAGAAAGCTACAAAAGCGTTAGGTAAGTTTATGAGCCTTCATCCTGTAAATGTTGAGCAACGCACTGAAATAATGGTAGAGCATTTCAGAAATTTAGTAAAAAAACGTATTAACGGAAAAGCTAAAGCAATGCTGGTAACCAATTCCCGTTTACATGCCGTAAGATACATGCTTGCTTTCCAGCGATATATTGAGAAAAATAACTACACCGACATTCGCCCATTGGTAGCGTTTAGCGGTAAAGTTCTAGACCCTGATTCAGGATTAGAATTTACTGAACCTGGTATGAATACAGATGTTGTTACAGGAAAACCGATAAGCGAAAGTCAATTACCAGAGAAATTTGACACGCCCGATTTTCAAATATTATTAGTAGCCAACAAATACCAAACAGGTTTCGATCAACCACTTTTACATACCATGTATGTAGATAAACGATTAGACGGTGTTCAGGCTGTTCAAACCTTATCCAGGTTAAATCGGATTAGTCCAGGAAAAGAAACGCCTTTTGTATTGGATTTTGTAAACAGTGCAGAAGATATTTATAAAGCATTTAAACCCTATTACGACCAAACTTCATTACAAGAATCTACTGATCCTCAATTGTTGGAAACCATTAAACATGAGCTTAATGCCATGCAGGTTTATTTTTGGTCAGAAGTGGAAGCATTTGCTCAGGTATTTTATAAGGATATTAATAAACAAAATCCAACAGACCATGCCCGAATGCAAAAACATATACAACCAGCAGTTGACAGGTACAAATCCTTAGTAGAAGAAAAAGCGAAATTATTCAGAGATAAGATAACATCTTTTGTAAGTGCTTATGCCTTTCTAAGTCAGATAATTCCTTATGGTGATTCTGATATGGAAATGCTTTATAGCTTTAGTAGATTCCTACTTCCTCATTTACCACGTGAACGAGACTATGAAATTATTAAACCCGAAGATGATGTTAGCCTACAGTATTATCGAATTGAAAGAGTTACTTCAGGCGCAATAGTATTGGAGGACGGCGAACCTTATGGAATAAAGGGAATTACTGAATCAGGAACGGGTAAGGCTGAAGATGAAAAGAAACCTTTGTCAGAAATCATTGAAGTATTAAATACAAAATTTGGCACTGAGTTCTCGGATGAGGATAGGTTGTTTTTTGAACAGATAAAGGAAAAAGCAATGAAAGACGATAAAATCGTTCAGACAGCCGAAGCCAATACATTAGATAAATTTCAATTAGGAATTAAAAAGCTAATCGAAAACCTAATGATTCAAAGAATGGCTGAAAATGATGAAATCGTTTCCCGTTACATGGAAGACATTGACTTTCAAAAAGCTGCCTATGGGGTTCTGTCAGAGGAAATATATAAGAAAATTTTAAGTAATGTAAACGAATAAACCAAGCTAATATGAAAAAAGCATTTATATATGTAGGACATGCAAATTGGGGTAAGTCATTTGCATTAAAACAAATAACCAATGGTAGCAGTCGTAAGAAAACTGCACAAATAAATGATAAATGGGTTTGGGTTCGTAAAATGTCTAATGATGATGATCCTGCGGGGCTTCTTGCATTTTCAAAAACCATTCCGTCCAAATGGTATGAAAACTTCATCTTAGCTTATTGCCCTAATCATGAACATGATCAGGGAGCAATGGATATTTTAAATACATTACAAGAATCTTGCGAACTATACTTTTTTATTCAAGAAATTAAATTCAGTGATCCGTCTCAATCAATTCCTGAGACTGAAATATCATTTTTACGGCAGATTGGGACAGTTCAAATCTTACCGGGTCATAATCATGACACAGTTAGAGCCGAACAATTTCTGTCATTTATAAAACAACATATATAGACATTAAAACTAATAAAATTCAAATCATGGCATCATCTTCAATAATCAAAATGGGCAACGATGAGTTTATTCTCTATATCCGAAAAACCTCAGATTGCAAAACGCATACAAATGTATTGGGTAGTCAAATTTCCAAATGGTTCAAATCGCAGGCGATTGAACCTAAGGACAGAGATGTTAAATGTTTTTGGGAAATCCATGGGGCAAGTATCGATGAAGAGATATTACCCAAAACAGCAGCACAATTTGAATTTGACAGAGCTATTTTACCAGAATTGTACAGTTATTTAGATAAATTAAAGAATCAATAATTTGGGTTTTTAAGGTTAACTTTTACGAAACATTCTAGTCGTTAAAATATTAAAATGGAATTATCAGAGCAGCAATATAATGCACAATTTAAGGATACTACCTCCAAAAAAGAGGTTTTATCAAAACAAAAGGAAGCTCTTGAAAGAGCCTGGAAGAACCGTGATTTTGAAATAGAACTCTATTGGAAAAGAGCAACCTATTTTTGGGGATTTATTGCAGCGGCATTTGCAGGATATTTTATCATAGTCCGTTCGGACAATGATTTTGTTCAGGCGGAGTATATTGTTATAAGTCTAGGATTTGTTTTTTCTCTTGCATGGTACTTTGCTAATATTGGAAGCAAAAAATGGCAGGAAAATTGGGAAAAGCACATAGATATGTTAGAAGATGAAATAACAGGAGCTATATACAAAACTGTACTTGACAAACCAGCGTACTCAGTTTCGAAAGTTAATATAAGAGTAAGCCAATTTGTTGTACTTATTTGGGTGCTACTTGCAATTAACTATTGGATTCAACACATTTCATTTACTGGCACCTATAGTGACATCGATTATATTACAATCGCTTTCACTGGTCTTACTTTGTATTTTTCATTTATTATGAGACGGGAGAAAAAAGTTTCTATAAGAGATGTTGGAAAGAATAAGAAAGGAGAAGCCACATTTTCATTTTCATTACGAAAATTTGAATATATAAACCCTCAAAACAATCAAGAATAATGTCAATTTACGCCAATAATAAAGGAAAACTAAACCAGATAAAAGAAAAACCTTTTAAACTGGAAAAAGAAATTCAAAACCTCTTTGAAGAAAATCTAAATACGATTATGGGGCTTGAATTGATTAAGTCTGAGTTTTCAATTAAAAACAAGCGGATTGACACATTGGCGTATGATTCCCAAACCAATGCTTTCATAATCATTGAATATAAAAGGGATAAAAATATCAGTGTTGTTGACCAGGGATTTACTTACCTCAGTCTAATGCTTGAAAACAAAGCCGATTTCATTGTTGAATACAATGAATCGTTAAAAAGGCAACTAAAACGTGATGAAGTGGATTGGTCACAAACAAGGGTTGTTTTTGTCTCAACCAGTTTTACAGAAAATCAGAAGTTGGCAACCAATTTCAAGGATATTGCCATTGAGTTGTGGGAAATAAAACGATATGAAAACAATTCCGTTTCAATCACCCCAATAAAAAAATCAAGGTCAGCTGAAAGCATTAAACCCATTACAGAGCAAAACAAAAAACTGAAAGCAGTACAGGCAGAAATCAAGGTATATACAGAAGAAGAACACTTAATTAAACCCATTGAAGAAATTAAAGAACTCTATGAGACTCTGAGAAGTAGAATTGTGGAATTAACAAGCGATGTAGAGGTTGTACCTCAGAAAATCTATATTGCTTTCAAAAAGGAAAAAAAGAACTTCGTTTACATCCACTTACAAAAGAAGAATATTAAAATCTGGTTAAATGCCAAGTGGGGTGAAATAGATGAATCAAAAGGAATCGCCTACGATGTTTCAAATAAAGGTCATTATGGATATGGTGATTATGAGGTTGATATGAAAGATGATTCACAACTGGAATATATTTTGAGTTTAATCAAGCAAACTATCTAAAAATTATTTTCACTAATTATATGACGAAATTATCCGAAATATTGCAACAACCCGAAGGCAGGCGGCTTGAACTGAAAGTCGAACTTCCTACGAATGCTGACTTGGCTAAAACTATTGTCAGCTTTGCTAATGATGCCGGAGGTGAATTTTATCTAGGCATTCAAGATAAACCAAGGGAAGTAATCGGATTGGATGAAGACCAATTAATTGAATTAGAAGAAAAAATAAGCAATATTGTTCATGACCAATGTGCTCCCGTTGTCCTACCTGAAATTTCATTTCTCAGGCATGAAGACAAACATATAATTAAAACTCAAATTCATAAAGGAAGCGCACCACCTTATCACCTTAAAAATAAAGGTGTTAAAAATGGGACATATTTCCGTGTTGGGTCTTCCAACCGTCAGGCATCGGCTGAAATGATTGCTGAGCTGGAAAGACAAAAGCAAAACATCTCCTTCGATAGCGAACTGGTTTATAAAAAATCTACTGATGAGGTTAATATTAAATCATTTGAAGAACTATTTTTAGAAAAAACAGGAGAAGAACTTACAAAACAAGTGTTATCTAAACTTGAACTATTTAAAGCTGAGCAGGGAAAAGAACTTCCAACTAATGCGATGATTCTATTATCTGATGATGAATTGCGGAAACAACAATTCCCATATTGTAAGGTAGAATGTGCAAGATTTAAAGGAACAGTGCCCGGTAACTTTATTGACCAGAAAACAATTGATACCAATGTGAGTCTACAAGCTGAACAAGCCTATCAGTTTGTATTACGTCATATTTCTGAAAGTTCAACTGATTATACTGGTGTTTATCGTAATGACCGTTGGGAGTATCCTATTATTGCAATTCGTGAAGTTATCAGAAATGCCGTGATTCATAGGGACTATTCAATGAGTGGCAAAGACATTAAAATTGCCATATTCGATGACAAGGTTGAAATAACCAGCCCGGGCAAGCTTATGCCTTCTGTTGATTTTAGTGATATGGATTCCGGACAGTCCGACATCCGAAATAAAATATTAGCACCCGTATTTAAACGCCTCGGAATTATTGAACAATGGGGCAATGGATTAAAGCTAATTGCAGAAGAACTTGAAATATATCCTGAAATAGAACTATCATGGAAAGAACCAGGAATAGCTTTTAGAGTGGTATTTACTAACAAAAACTATAAGCTGCAGCAGGAGTTACAGCAGGAGTTACAGCAGGAGTTACAGCAGGAGTTACAGCAGG
>NZ_JABKCA010000077.1 GCF_013166655.1 Lentimicrobium sp. L6 | reverse complement strand
GATTGCTTACGCTTCGATTAAATTACACGAGACTTAAATGGGTAACCCTATTTTATTAAATACCATACAGAATTAAACTACTGATAATGAGCTCAGAAACAAAATACAACTAGAATAATATATTCATAATCATCCAGCATCATCCATAATCAGTACCCTAAGCATATTTAAAGCGGCTAAGCTTGCTCTCATGATGTTTCTTCCTCTATGTTCTCCAAATTGATAAACTTTAGAAATAGTTCCTTTTGGACCAGAAACAGCAATCCAAGTATAGCCAACCGGTTTCTCAACACTTCCACCATCGGGACCTGCAATACCACTGATAGCCATAGAGTAATCAGTATTTAATTGCCGACGAGCGCCTTCTGCCATTTGTCGTACTACTGTTTCACTTACCGCACCAAATTGTTCAATATCCTCAGCTTTCACACCTAAAACCTTATGTTTTGCCTCATTAGAATAAGAAACCACCGAACCATGAAAATACTGAGAGGAGCCTGCTAAGGAAGTCAGCATGTGTGCAATATGGCCACCTGTGCAACTTTCAGCAGTAGAAATAGTTTTATTTTGCTGAAGGAGTAATTGAGCCAAGGCAGACTCTAGGGAGACATCATCATATCCAAAAACTATTTTATCTCCCAAAATAGAAATGATCTTATCTACTTCAGCTTGAATTTCTTCTTTAATGATTTGCTCGTCAACTCCTCTTGCTGATAGTCTCAGCCTAACTAAGCCTGGCCTTGGAAGATAAGCCAGTTTGATATGCTCCGGAAGATTATCTTCAACCTCCTCTATTATTCCAGCAAGAAAAGACTCTCCAACTCCTGTAGTCATAATCGTTTTCTGGAAATACTTTTCAGGCTTAAATTGCACTTCCAATCTAGGAATCACTTCATTTTCCATCATGGTTTTCATCTCAAATGGAACACCAGGCATAGAAACTATTACCTTTTCATCTTTATCGAACCACATTCCGTAGGCTGTTCCATATTTATTAGGAATAGCGATTGCTTTCTTCGGAAGATTAGCTTGATCTTTATTGACACCTGTAATTTTAAAGCCTCGAGATTTAAATAGATTTTCAATATTTTGAAATGCTTCCTCATTAAAATACATTTCAGAATCAAAATACTCTGCCAAAACCTTTTTAGTAATATCATCTTTGGTTGGACCTAAGCCTCCACTTATCAATACAATATCAGATTTTTCCATAGCTGCGGATATAGCATCCTCTATCTGCGAGCCCTCATCAGAAACTACTGTAATCTTTATGACTTCAAATCCATGCTCACTCAAGATGGAACCCATCCATGAAGCATTGGTATTGATAACTTGGCCTATTAATAATTCATCTCCTATATTGATAATCTCTACTTTAGCTTTCATTATAATCTATGTTAAATTTGATGCTTATTACTTAGTGTTTTTCCTATATTTGTTCTCTTTTTCTGCAAAATTAGCTTTTGCTGGGAATCTCACATGATAAAAAATCTTAATATGAATAAGAAAGCCATAGCTGAATCGGAATTAATCATAAACCCAGATGGTAGTATCTACCACTTACACCTTCATCCTGAGAACATTGCTAATGACATCATATTGGTTGGTGATCCAGGAAGAGTTGAAGTCATTTCTTCTTATTTTGATCAAATAGAGTTTAAAATGGCCAATAGAGAAATCCACACCCACACTGGATATATTGGCAAAAAAAGAATTACTGTGCTAAGTACAGGTATGGGAACCGACAATTTAGACATTGTCATTAACGAATTAGATGCCATTTGCAATATCGATTTAAAAACCCGTATCCCTAAAGATTCTCACCGTAGCCTAAGACTTTATCGTTTAGGAACCAGTGGCGCCTTACAACCCGAAATTCCTGTTGATACTTTCTTGGCTTCTTCACATGGAGTAGGAATTGATGGTCTTTTATGGTTCTACGAGCAAGTAAATTCTGTTATTGATAAAGACATGACCGAAGCTTTTTTAAGAGATACCAATTGGCCAGATGATTTACCAAAAGCTTATATCGTTCCAGGTTCTGAAGAATTACTAAATACCGTAGGCAAGAATTTCATGAAGGGAATCACTGCTACAGCCCCAGGTTTCTTTGGCCCTCAAGGTAGAGTTTTGAGAATGCCCTTGGCTTATCCGGATTTAAATGATAGAATCAGTAGCTTTTCCTATCAAGGTCAGAAATTAACCAACTTTGAAATGGAAACTTCCGCTTTATATGGACTTTCTAAAGCTTTAGGCCATCATGCGATGACCGTTTGTGCAATCATCGCCAATAGGGAAAGAAAAGAATATTCTAAAGACTATAAAATAACTGTAGTCAAATTGATAGAAGAACTACTTGAGCAAATTTGTCAGCAGTAACATTCTTTGATTTTAAAATACTAAGCAATTGGTGGATTTTTAATTAGCCCTCTAATATAAAGGGAGTAAAAATCCCCCAATGATTTTGTCTTGAATACAAAATCCACTTACTGTTTCTGGATTTTAGTGGAGAATGATTGTCCATTCTCATCTATCAACTCCAATAAATAAATCCCTTTTCCAAGTTCAGAAGCATTAATTGTGGATGTATTTTGAGATTCTAAGACTTTCTGGCCAAAGAGGTTATAAATAATAATATTTTGATAGGTTTGTCCAGATTGTATATTGATTTCTTGTGTAAATGGATTTGGATAAACCATATTTGAAACCTCTTTCGCTTGAGTAAAATCAATCCCTGTTATTCCCGAAACCAAGTCCGATTCATCTGCTTGTAGCACTTTCTTATTGCTTGAGTTTTGAATGATAGCCAAAGCAAAAATCTCATCCAACACCCAATCAGAATGAGCAGTATAATTATAAGTAAACTCTACTTCCTCTCCTATTTCCAACATGGGTAGATCCATATTTCCTAATTCCTTCCTAAAAACATTGTGATGCAAATCTTCGCCATTTGGCGCATTATAGTCTACTTCTTTTTCGGCCAAAACCACATAAACCATATCATCATTGCTTGGGACACCACTTAACCTTTCTATCTTTACTTTCACATCAATGGTTTCATTTGCGCCATAAAACTGATGCACTTGAATAGAATAATCACTCATGGCATCTTGTTGCTCCATCAACTGCTCCTCAGTTAACATTGGGCTTTGACTTGGAATTACTGTCCCAGCTAAAACCACTCTTGGGGTGCTTCCATAAATACCATAATACTGTGTTCTTGCATCATTTTCGCTAGGGTTATGTTGAGAAAACAAGCAATTAGAATAGGGAGAACTAGGGTGAATAGATAAATGTATTACTTCTGGGTGATTATCCAACAAAGCAAATAATGAAGGATTTTTAATACTACAAATACTACATCGGGTATTTGTAAAATGTTCTGCAATTACTTTTCTAGTTGTTTGACTTTGGACAGAAAATGCCAACAATACAATTAATAGTGTAATTAATCTATGTTTCATCTTTTAAAATTATATTATTTATTGATTGGTCGCAAAAGGTAGTCTAGTCCTTACAACTTTTCCAAAGAAAGCTTCTATAAAGCAAGAAGTCGTCTTGTTTGTAAGGAATTGCTATTTGTTGTTTGAAATGAATTCAAGTGAGATTTACTAGATTTATTTGCCGTTTTAACATTGAAAACATTAATTTTACCCACATCAATTCACTTTATCCTTAGAATAATAGATTTTATGCAGAAAATTCTGATTCTTACTTTTATTCTCATTTCAAGCATTTCCTTTTCCCAAACGGATAGCTTGAGAGTTTTATTTTTAGGAAACAGTTATACGAGTGTAAACAATCTTCCAATTATTGTGGAGGAATTAGCAAATTATTCTAATAGAAATGTACATACAGAGCTCCATACTCCTGGAGGACATACTTTGGAACAACATTCTATTAATGAATCCTCCTTATTAAAGATAAGAAAAGGGGATTGGGATTTTGTGGTTTTACAAGAGCAAAGCCAGATTCCAACTATTGATTTTCATAAAGAAAACTCCATGTACCCTGCCGCTCGTAGGCTTAATGACTCCATAAAAAAGTATAATCCTTGTGCAAAAACACTATTTTATATGACTTGGGGAAGGCGATTTGGAGGACAACAATGTGATGATTCTGGAGTCTATTGTAGTCCCGATTTTGTTGATTTTACTCATATGCAGGATTCTTTAGAAAGTGCATATTGGGGAATTACTCAAGAACTTAATGCCCTAGTAGCTCCTGTTGGAATCGCATGGAAGAAAGTCATTAATGAAAATGAAACAATCCTCCATGCTGTTGACAACAGTCATCCCAATTATTCTGGGACCTATTTGGCAGCTTGTGTTTTTCATTCTATGATGTGGAATATTTATAGTTTCGAAAACTCCTTTATTGGAAACCTAGATGAAGAAATGGCCCAGCTATTACAATCTACTGCCGATTCTATCGTTTTTCATTCCTATAATAATTGGAACCTCCATATTAGTCAAGTGAATTCTGATTTTTCCTTTGAGGTTTTTAATGATTTCGTACAGTTTAATAATCTTTCCGAATGTATTCAACCTATGATTTATCATTGGGATTTTGATGATGGAGAATATTCTTCCGAAGAAAACCCTTCTCATAATTATCAAAACAACCAGACTTATGAAGTTAAACTCATCAGCCAATATTGTGAAAACATTGATACAGCAATATATGATGTCTTCATTGATGTCAATACAGATGTTGAAAGACTCATACCCGATGAAAGCATATTCCTCTCCCCTAATCCATTTCAAAATCAACTGAATATTCAATTTAATAATGCTGTTAATTATCAAATTGATTTAATCAATGATTTAGGAAACATCATACATTCTATAGATGGCAAGCAAGAAAAACTCATTCATTTTCCTACAGAAAAGCTTAGTAACGGCATTTATTTTGTTAGAATAACAAATCAGGAAACCAAGCGTATTTCCACCTGCAAAATTCTAAAAAGTAAAATATGAAAGCATCAAAAACCCTAAATATCATTCTTTTTTCCTGGATCACTCTTGCCCTTTTCGGACAAACTAAGGATGTATTTGTGAAAAAAGATCTATCAGAAGTTTTAGGATTTGTGGTTTCACAAACTGACCCCACCTATTATGAGGATGCTGATTATTTACAATGGGAGAAATATTTAAACCGAGCACATCCGAATGTGGCCACATTACATTCCTATTTCGAAGAAGCCTCTTTGGAATTTAACATTCCTATGGAAATATTAAAAGCCATTGCCAAAGTGGAAAGCAATTGGACTCAGATGGGGCCAAGTATAGATAAAGGATGGGGAATCATGCACTTAGTTGACAATTCCTATGCTAATACTTTAAATGATGCCGCGAAATTATTAAACCTTAATCCTCAAATTTTAAAAGATGATCCCAAGCAAAATATCAGAGGAATGGCTGCTCTTATTGCTTTTCAAAGTAAAGAAAAACGAGAGGAGGTCCAGAAATTAGAAGATTGGTTTAATTATTTAAAACCTATCACTGGACTTGTATCTGAGGAATTAAAAGAATTACAAGTTTACGAGTATTATAAAGTTATAACACAGGGCAGCATTTCCAAAACTCTTTGGGATGAGGAAATTATCTTAGAAGGCCAGAGTTTAAATATTATACCATATTTAAATCCTGAAAATCCATTTATATTCTCAAACAAAGCACCAAATACAAGTGACTACCCTCCAGCTATTCCAGCTTTAACCTCATGTAATTTCGCCGAAGGAAGGAATCATGAAATAGATGCTTGGGTAAATCATTGGATAGGAACAGGAACTTATGCTGGAGCCATTTCTTGGTTTCAGAATTGCGATGCTGAAGTAAGTGCGCATTTCGTTATTCGCTCTTCTGATGGTGAAATCAGCCAAGTGGTAGAAGTGGCAAATACAGCTTGGCATTGCGGTGCAAGTGGCTATCCTTATAATAATAGTCGCTCCATTGGCATTGAACATGAAGCCACCTTGGCCAACCCCGATCAGTGGAATTCTATGCCCATGCTAGAAGCTTCAGCTACCATGGCCAGCTATTTCTGTGATGAGTATGAAATACCCAAAACACTATCTCTTCCTGGAATTAGAGCCCATAACCAAATGCCAGGAACCAATACCATGTGCCCCGGAAACTTGCCTTGGGGTTTATGGATGAGTTTGCTGGATGAGAATTTCAGCGAAGTGGATTTAGTGATTATGGATATGTGGACTAATCCCACTAGTCCTGATCAAGGAGAAGAAGTAGAACTCTTTATTGAAATCGGCAATGTGGGGAATACCCCTGCCGATACTGTTATTCTAGATTATAGAATTGAGAACGAAATCATTTATCTGGATACTGTTCTAAATTTAGAAGCCAATTCCACTCACATACTCTCTTTACCCAATTTTCAATTTACTTCTTTTGGCTTACTAAACTATTGCATTTATATTGCACCGCATCCTCAAGAAATAAACATCCTCAATAATAGCTATTGCATTGATATAGATGTGAGTCCTGTTTATGCTACATCTGAACTAATAGCACAAAATCAAATCAGAATATTCCCAAATCCCTGCTCAAATAGAATAAATTTCGATAATAACAATCTAGAAATCAAACAAATTGAGATTTATAACCTTCTGGGAGTTCGGGTTTATCAATCCTTTAATATTAAAGATGATTTCATAAATGTTTTCCAGCTTATGAATGGATTTTATATCATAAATTTTTTAGATGAGAAAGGAGATTATACAACGGTGAAATTTCAAAAAGAATAAATAGTCTCACTAGTCTTAAAATAGGAAGATTTAACTTTATTTGGAATAACTTCCTAAACAAGACAGAACAATGTTCAATATTGGACAAGAGAAAATACAACCAACACCAATCTAAAAGTACTAATCACCTGGTTATCATATATTTAATTTTGTTTTAAAAACAAAATCAAAGGGAACAATTCCCTTTTTAGAATCATTACAAATTATTATATTTGTCATCCAAATTAATAAATCAAAACTTTATGGAAAATTTAGACTCTATGAATTCTTATTGGGATCAATACAGCCCACTGTTGGTAGAATACGGAACTTCACTAATTGGAGCCTTACTGGTTCTTGTCCTTGGTCTTTGGATAGCAAAAATGATTACTGGTTCTATCAAAAAGATGATGTTGAAAAGTAAAATGGACGATTCTTTAGTTCCGTTTTTAACAAGCCTTGTTGGCACCATTTTAAAAATTCTAGTTGTAATTAGTGCCTTAGGCATGTTAGGAATCGAAATGACTTCTTTCATAGCCATATTAGGAGCCGCTGGTTTAGCAATAGGTATGGCTTTATCTGGAACGCTACAAAACTTCGCTGGTGGTGTAATGATTCTTATCTTTAAGCCTTTTAAGGTTGGTGATTTCATTACTGCACAAGGCCATAGCGGTACAGTTAAAGAAATCCAAATTTTCAATACTATTCTTAATACTCCTGATAATAAAATCATCATTATACCAAATGGTGGTTTAAGTACAAATAGTATGATTAACTTTTCTGCTATGGAAACTCGTCGTGTGGATTGGACTTTTGGAATAGCATATGGCGACGATGTAGACAAAGCAGAAGCTGTTTTACAAAAGCTTATCGATGCAGATAAGAGAATCCTTAAAGATCCAGCATCATTTATTGCTGTTAGTGAATTAGCAGATAGCTCTGTAAACTTTGTGGTTAGAGCATGGGTAAATGCAGCAGATTATTGGGGTGTATATTTCGATATGAATAAAGCAGTTTACAAGACTTTCGACAAAGAAGGTTTGAGTATCCCCTTCCCTCAAATGGATGTACATTTAGACAAATAAAAATTTAAGATAAATTTTAAAGAGTTAATTGGCTTATCCCAGTTAGCTCTTTTACTTTTTAACTCATTTAAACACTTATAATGGAAGAATTAAATAATATTGACATTAATAAGATTAATGACCAAGCTATGACAATGGTTATGGAATATGGACCTAAATTACTTTTGGCTTTTGTAACCTTAATGATTGGTCTTTGGATCATTAAAAAATTAGTTGCTGTAGCCTCTAAAGGAATGAATAAAGGAGATACAGATCAAACTCTGGCTCCATTTGTAATCAATCTTATCAGTTGGGTCTTAAAGATTCTTTTATTCTTGAGCGTAGCTTCAATGATAGGAATAGAAACAACTTCATTTATTGCTATATTCTCAGCAGCTACTTTAGCTATTGGTTTAGCATTACAAGGAAGTCTTTCAAACTTTGCGGGAGGTATTATTCTGCTTATTTTTAAACCTTACAAGGTAACAGATCTTATTGAAGCCCAAGGACATTTAGGTGTGGTAAAAGAAATTCAGATTTTCAATACCATCCTCTTAAATCCTCAAAATAAAACCATCATCGTACCAAATGGAGCAGTGGCTGGAAATAGCATCATTAACTATACCACCGAAGGTAAGTTAAGAGTAGACTTAAGTGCTGGTATTTCTTACGAATCAAATATTAAAGATGCTAAAGATGTATTAATGAAGGTTCTTCAAGACCATCCAAAGGTTTTAAAAGACCCAGCTCCTTTTGTTGGAGTTAGCGAATTAGGAGATAGCTCCGTTAATTTTGCTGTTCGTCCTTGGGCAAATGTAGCAGATTATTGGGATGTATATTTCGGAATCAATGAAAAAATAAAATTAGCTCTTGATGAGGCAGGAATTACTATTCCTTTCCCACAAATGGATGTTCATTTTGATAAAGATACGAAGTAATAATAGGAACTGGAAAATTGAAGCTAGAAGTTAAAAAGACTTTAGTTTTAAATAATCTCAGACTTTCACAAATAATTATATAAAGAAGCCTTCACAATAATGTGTTGGCTTCTTTGTTTTTCTTTACTTTGCAAAAAAATATAACATGGGAACTTTTCTTTTTAACGAAATCATATTTGGTCCTGTCTCTAGCAGAAGATTAGGGGTTTCTTTGGGCATTAATTTATTGCCTACCGATTATAAATTTTGCACTTTTAATTGTGTTTATTGTGAATGTGGTTGGACCTTAAAAGCGGACAAAAAAATAAAACTACCTACAACTGAAGAAGTAAAAAATGAACTTGAAAAAGTATTGGAAGAATATGCTGATCAAGGTAAGGAAATCAATTCCATTACCTTTGCAGGAAATGGAGAGCCTACTATTCATCCAGATTTTGCCCAAGTAATTGATGATACTATAGAACTCAGAAACCTATGGATGCCAGAAGCTAACATCTCGGTACTTTCTAATGCTTCTCAGCTCAACAAAACAAAAGTTACTGACGCTTTAAAAAAGATTGACCAGAATATTCTAAAACTCGATGCAGGAACAGAAGAAACTTATCGATTGATCAATATGGCTCAGGAGCATTTGAAGTTTGACAAAATTGTGGATTACTTAAAAAGCTTCCAAGGAAACCTGATTATTCAAACTCTTTTTATAAGAGGAAGTCATAATGGTAAGAGCTTTGACAACACTACTGAGGAAGAAGTAAATGCTTGGCTTCAACTATTAAAAGAAATACAACCTGAATCAGTGATGTTGTATCCAATTGAAAGAGACACTCCTGCTGAAAGCTTAGAAAAAGTTAGTCAAGAAACGCTAGAACGAATAGCAGCCAAAGTAGAAGCCATTGGAATTAAAACTGATGTTTATTAATAATCAATGAGTGGGTTTATGAATAAATTAAGGATATAAAGAAGGATTTAATGAATGAATTGGTAAATGAAGGAGAGAGTGATTTCAGTCTGTTCTATCCTTCTATCACCAATACATCCAGTAATTAAAACAAAATATTGAGTGCATGAAAAAAGTACTTATTGAATCCTATCAATGTGAGAATATTGGAAAAACTATTGCCGCATTAGATTTTAAGGAAAGCTTTTTAGAAAGAGACTTTTTAACTATTAATGTATCTGATGAGCTCAAAACAGCCATGTATTATTATGCAGTTGGAATTTGCCACCAGACTTATCACTTGGCAAATCCAGAACTGAATCTATATGGTTGGGATTTTTTAGAATATGGATTTATTGATATTGCCAAAAACAGACCTCAACTTTTAGAAGCTGATTATCTCGTCCAACTTTCCACTGCTCAGCTCGCTAAAGAAATCCGTCCTTTCTTCGCTCCTCAAAACATTGCAGAACAATGTACACTTGATAATATTGAAGAAAGATGTAGTTTTTGGATTCATATGGCAGAACTTATAAAAGACTCTGGTTTATCACATTTAGAGTATATTCAAAAATCGAATGGAGTTCCTAACTATTTCTATAAAAAGCTAAAACATACCGTGGCTTATTCTGATCATTTACAAAAGAAAACAAGTTTTTTAATGAAACTCTTAGAGGATGCAAAATTGATACAGTTCTCTAATCATCAAGATTTGATTCCGATAATGGATTATCACATGCAAAGGGTATTGTTGCGAACAGGATGTGTAGAAGTTTTAGATAATGACTTAAAATTTGCTTTACAAAACAAGCTAAGATTGCAAAATGAACAAGAATTAAGAGTAGCCTGTATTTCTGCCATGAAACAGATAGCCCAACACTCTGGCTACTCAGTTTTTAAGATGAATGATGTTTTTTACACAATGGGACTTTCTTGTTGTAACCAAGAAGCTCTCTGTCAAAAAGGGAGTTGCGAAAAAGCACCTTGTACATTGGCATTAGCAGTAGAACTTGATCAGCACCAACAATGTATTTTTGAAGCCTGTTGCAAAGGGAAAAACGACGAAGACTATCGAAAATACTGGCAACCCCAAGTTAATACTCATTATTACTAACACTTGGGATTTGCTTAGCATTAGTAACTCATCATCAATTTATTTTTTTTTGCTATCTTGCATCTGTTTTTAGACCTAATATTTATGACAGAATCACTCGAAGCACTAGATCACATCCGATTAAACTTTAGTCCTTCAAGCCTTCATGCACTCAACATTGCCATTGGTTTTGTTATGTTTGGTGTGGCTTTGGAGATAAAACTCAAGAGCTTTAAAGAAATCCTATATTCCCCAAAACCAGCTATTATTGGTGTTATCTCACAGTTTTTACTTTTACCCGCACTTACCTTTTTGCTCATCATTTTACTCAAAGACTATTTATCACCTAGTATGGCTCTAGGAATGGTTTTGGTGGCGGCTTGTCCTGGTGGCAATGTTTCAAACTTTATATCCTCATTGGCCAAAGGAAATATTGCACTATCAGTGAGTTTAACTGCAATTGCAACTGTTTCTGCTATTATATTTACTCCTCTAAATTTTGCTTTTTGGGGTGGTATGGTCATCAACTTCTTTGAAAACCATAACGCAGGAAATCTAATCAGACCATTGGAAATAGATATTTTTCAAGTCTTCCAAACCATATTTATCATTTTAGGATTACCTTTATTTATGGGGATTTTAATCAATCATAAATTCCCTGATTTCACTAACAAGATTACGGGAACTATTAAAAAGCTTTCCATTATCATATTTACAGCTATTATCATTTTAGCACTAGCCAAAAACTTTTCTCATTTTACCAATTCTATACAATACATCTTTATCATCGTCCTTATCCATAATGCTTTAGCTTTAACCAGCGGTTATGGATTAGCTAGTATATTCAAGCTTTCAAAGCCAAATAGACGCAGTGTAAGTATTGAAACAGGAATTCAAAACTCGGGATTAGCTTTGGTATTAATCTTTAATCCCAAAATATTTCCTCCAGAATTAGAATTAGGTGGAATGGCCATCATTGCTGCCTGGTGGGGAATTTGGCATATGATCGCAGGCTTGACCCTTGCAAGCGTATGGGGAACTTCGTTTACTTTTTTCGGTTTGAGAAAACCTTTACTAAATAAAGACTAAGAATGGGTATCAATAAAGTTGACCAAAAATCCTTTAGATATAAACTCCTCTGGAATACTATCAAATTCTGGCATGAACTATATTATCATCAAAAGATAGAAATCACCAACCAAGACCGGGTTCCTGCTGAAGGAGCTATAGTTTTTACGCCCAATCATCAAAATGCTTTGATGGATGCCTTGGCTTTACTGTTCTCGGTAAAAAGGACAGTGGTTTTTCTGGCTAGAGCTGATATTTTCAAGAAAAAATCTGTTGCTGAAATACTATATTTCCTTAGAATCTTACCCGTTTATCGCCCGCGAGATGGACAGGGAGAAGTAAAAAAGAATTTAGAAACTTTCAAGAAAACTAGCGAAGTATTGCAGAAGAACCTCGGTATTACTATTTTCCCAGAAGGTACACATACTGATAAGCAAAGCCTTCTTCCTCTAAAGAAAGGATTTGCTAAAATTGCCATGCAAACAGAAGAAGCTAATGATTTCAAACTTGGAATTCAGTTAATTCCTGTAGGAATAAGTTATAGCAATTACACCCAATGTCAGAGCACTTTATCTATCAACTTTGGCCATCCCATTCATTTAGCTGACTATTATGAGGAATACAAAAAGAAGCCTGCTATTGCTTTAAATCAGATAAGAGATAAAATGAGTGAATCATTAAAAGAAAATATGATTCATATAGAAGATGATGAGAACTATAATGCAGTAGAATACCTAATGACCGCCTATGCCAAAGAAATCCCCTTTCCACAAAAAGGTACAAGTAGAATTTTAGTTGGGCAAGTTTTCTTAAATAAGCTCGAGTCATTGAGCGAATCTCAATCAGAAAAATTTGAAGAATTGATTAAAAACACCAATGACTTTCTTAAGCTATCTTCTAAATTCAATAAAAGACAAAAAGCTTTGTGGCCTAAATATAGTATCACAAAACTATTATTAAATACCTTAAGGTTTATCATTTTATTACCTTTACTATTACCTTCTGCACTTTTACACTTACCCACTCAATTACTCTCGCACCTACCCTCTAAATTTATTGGAGACGAACAGTTTCATAGTACTTTTAGATTTGTACTGGCTTTCATTATTCTACCTATCACCTTTACTATTGAGGCTATTCTTCTAAATATTTTTTATGATGACTTCTCTTTATTTTATTTTTTCATAGCTTATTCAATATCCCTAATATTCATCTTGCTCAATGTAAATTGGCTCAGAAATTATTATGGAATTTTTAAAATCTTCATCTTTAAAATGTTTAATTCTAAAAAAGCTGAAGGCATAGAAAAACTAATCAATAGCATTAAATTGTTAATTCAAGAGTTGTAGCAGAGCTAAATTACAGTAATACAAAATAATTAACATTTTCAAACAATTTTATAAAGGCTTAAAGTAAATGAAATGCATACTTTTGTGAACACATTCGCATAAACTATGGAAAATTTTTCGGTTACCATTTTAGGAAGCAGCTCTGCCTCACCCACTTCTAGGAGAAATACCAGTAGTCAATTGGTCAATTTCTATCAGAGGTATTATCTGGTAGATTGTGGAGAAGGAACTCAAATTCAACTGCGCCGTAATCGACTTAAAATGTCCAAAATCAACCACATTTTCATCAGTCATTTGCATGGAGATCATTTCTTTGGATTAGTAGGTCTTATAAGCAGTTTAAATCTTTTTGGCAGAACAAAAGAACTTCATATTTATTCCGACCTAAGAATTAAAGAAATTATAGATATACAATTGGAAATATCAGAAACAGCACTTCAATTTGAAATCATATACCATCCGATCAATTTGAAAGAAAAAGAATTGATTTTTGAAGACAAGAAATTAGAAATTTATAGTTTTCCTCTAGAACATAGAGTACCAACTTGTGGTTTCTTATTTCAAGAAAAAAAATCCTTCCCAAATATCAAAAAAACCATCATTAAAAAGTACAAGCCAAGTATCGATGAAATTAATAAAATAAGGTCAGGTGAAGATTATATACTCGATGATGGAACTGTTCTCCCGAATGACGAAATCACAAATGAAGCTCCTGCTCCTCGCTCCTATGCCTATTGTTCCGACACCAAGTATTTCGAAAACTTACACCACTATTTTAAGGGGGTAGAATTGCTTTATGCAGAGTGTACTTTTATGAAAGACCTACAAGAAGTCGCTACTAATAAATTCCATATGACAACAGAGGACTCCAGCAAATTGGCTAAAGAGTCTGATGCTCAAAAATTAATGGTTGGACATTTTTCGGCCCGATATAGAGATTTAACGGAGTTTAAAGATGAAATGGAAACACTTCACCCTGGAACTATTTTGGTTAACGATAATGATACTATAAATATAAGAGAAGATTAGATTATTTATTGAACTCTACCTTACGAAATACATTCAATTCACCTTTTCCATCAATACATTCCGTTATTTTTTTCTTAAATTTCCAACAAGTCATTTGACGAATTTCCATTATCCGACTGATTTCATGGGAAGAAATGTCAGGTTTCTGACAAACTAAAAATGCTAATTTAAAAGCTTCGGGAAGAGAAATCTTACAACCATGAAAAGCGGTATTTGCAGTAGCCGATTCTTGAGTTTTACATTTGGTACAGCGTCGAGAATATGCTTGTCTTCCATCGCAACTATTTGTATGCCCGCACTTTTTACAGACAAATCCTTCTGACCATTTTTGCTCAGACAGATAAGCTAAACAAGCTTCCTTTGTGGAAAAATGCTTATCAAACTGCTCATGACTCATGTTTTTAAAAGTTGGCATCATAATACTGACATATTGTCGGCAAAATTAATAAAAAAAATCATGGCATCATAATTGAACTAAGAAAAAAGTGGTATTAAAGCGATTTAAAATAATTTTAGTATTTTTGCAAAAACTTAAAAAAACAACAAAAACATATTGATAATGAAGAAAGTAGGAATATTTGCTCTTGCAGCACTTTTTGGATTCGTGAGTATAAGCTGTGATAGCACGGCAGCAGAAAAAAATAGTAATGGTGAAACTCTAAATATTGATGCCAAACCAACAAATCCTTCTCCTGAAGACCATAAAGTAATCGTTTTAGACGAAACTGCATTTAAAGAAAAAGTTTGGAATTATGATGCCAATCCTGATGAATGGCTATTCAAAGGCGATATTCCTGCTGTGGTAGATTTTTATGCAGATTGGTGTGGCCCTTGTAAAAAGATAGCTCCAATTATGGAAAAACTAGCTAAGGAATATGATGGCAAAATTGTTATTTATAAAATAAATACAGATCATAATAGAGAATTGTCATCAGTTTTTGGAATCAGAAGTATCCCTTCTATATTATTTATCCCAAAAGAAGGCCAACCTGCTATGCAAGCCGGTGCAATGAGTGAGCAACAATATAAAGATATTTTTGAAGACTTCTTATTAGGAAATAAGAAAGAAGAAACAAAATAATAGTCTGAAAGAAGACTAAATAAATAAGAAAATAAATTATAAAAAATATAAACAATAAGTAATGGAACATTTAACAAAAGAAACATTTTTAGCCAAAGTATTTAATTTCGAAGAAAATAAAGAATGGAAATTCGAAGGTGATAAACCTTGTATTATAGATTTTTATGCTGATTGGTGTCAGCCATGTAAAGTTCTTTCTCCAATCTTGGATGAATTAAGTAAAGAATACGAAGGGAAAATTGATATCTATAAAGTAGATACAGAAGCTGAACAAGAATTAGCTGGAGCTTTTGGAATCAGAAGCATCCCTTCTATCCTATTTTGCCCTGCTGATGGACAACCACAAATGGCTCAAGGAGCTCTTCCTAAGGAATCTTTAATACAAGCCATTAACGATGTATTATTGAAAAAGACTGAAGCATAAGACTTTAAGATTTTAAAATATATTTGTATATAAGAGATGTGGCTATTAATTTCGCCACATCTTTTTTATTTGATTTATGAACGTATTATCCACAGCATATTTTCCACCCATAATCTGGATGGCCTATCTTCATCAAAAGAAAAACATTTCTATTGATGCCAAAGAAACCTATCCCAAACAAACCTATCGTAATCGTTGCCAAATAGCAACAGCAACTGGGATCATGAATCTTTCAGTTCCAGTAAAAAAGCCCAATGGCAATCAAACCATCACTGAAAATATTGGATTTGAAGATCAACAAAAATGGCAATGGCAACATTGGAAAAGCATAAAGACTGCCTACGACTCCTCCCCCTTCTTTCTTTACTACCAAGATGATATAGAGGAGCTTCTTAAAAAAAAATATTCAAGCTTGATTGAGTTAAACGAGACTATTATAAAAGACTTAACCAGTTTAATGAATCTGGATATAGAAATAAAGTATACCCATGACTTTGCTCCCATAGAAAGTGGAAAAGTAGATTTACGCTTCGATATTCATCCAAAGAAAGATTTAAAAATAAAATTCCCTAAATACTACCAAACCTTCGATGATAAATTGGGCTTCATCCCCAACCTTTCCATCCTTGACTTGCTCTTTAATTTAGGCCCTGAAAGTATACTATATTTAGAAAGTATTAATCTCGATGAAATAGACAAATAAAATCGGCCTCTACACAATAAACAAAGGCTTTTCACGTATAAAGAATAAGATTAACTTTGCTCCAATTATGAAGACAAAAAAAACACTCAATATATTTATGATAAGTGCCTTATTAGCTCTTGTTATATTCACTTCCTGCAGAAAAGATGAAACCATTAGTTCGGATCCATCTTACAAACTAAGTTTTTCAACAGATTCAGTCTTGTTTGATACAGTATTCACCACAATGGGTTCTGTTACAAAGAGACTTATGGTATACAACCCCAATGAGAATAGTGTTGTCATAAGCCGAGTAAAATTAGCTGGGGGTAGTAATTCGCCATATAATATAAATATTGATGGAGCTTCTGGAACTTCAGTCAGTAATATAGAAATAGGCGGAAATGATAGCATATACGTCTTCGTCAGGGTAACGGTAGATCCTGTAAATGACAATCTACCTCTAGTAGTGAAGGATTCAGTGATATTTGAGACCAATGGAAATGTACAAGATGTAGATTTGGTAGCTTGGGGACAAGATGCACATTTTATTGTTGCTGATCAACACTTAAATGGCCTTCCTCCTTTTTCATACATTGCAAAAGAAGGTGAAAATATACATTGGACCAATGACAAACCCTATGTGATTGTTGGTTATGGTGTAGTTGATTCTGCTGCTTCATTAACTATAGATGCTGGTTGTAAAATTCACTTCTATAATAATGCTGGGATGTGGATTTATAGATATGGAGCCATACAAGTGAATGGGAGTTTAGAAGAACCTGTCATGTTTCAAGGCCTTCGTTTAGAGCAAGAATACCAAGATGTTCCAGCTCAATGGGATAGGATATGGATTAATGAAAGCGATGTAAACTCTGAATTTAATTATGCCATTATTAAAAATGGAACTATCGGAATTCAAGCAGAAACACTAAGAACTGGATTAGGCAATACATTAGTTCTGAATAACACTCAGATTTTAAATATGCAAGGCTGGGGCATTTTTACACGATTCTATCAGATAGAAGGTAATAATGTGATAGTAGCCAATGCAGGAAGTAGCCTTTTGAATTTGACTACTGGTGGCTCTTATCAGTTTAAGAACTCCACTTTTGCCAATTATTGGGGATATGATGTGAGAAAAGACCCATTACTACATATTTCAGACTATTTCATTCTACAAAATGGCAATGAGCAATTGGTTTATACCGGTGATTTAGAGAATGCTTATTTCGGTGATTGTATTTTTTATGGAAGCCTAGAAAATGAAATTCTTCTTGACAAATATCCTGAAAGTACTTCCCTATTCAATTATAACTTCGATTATAGCCTTCTAAAAACACCTAATACCAACGACGAATACTTCACCAATTGTATTTTCAATAAGGATCCCATATTCGTAAACTCAAATGTTAACGATTATCATATTGATTCTCTTTCTCCTGTAAAAGCACTAGGAATACCTATGGGAAACACCATTGATTTAGATGGCATAGAAAGAGGTGAAACACCCGATTTAGGTGCTTATCAGTGGGTACCTGTAGCCGATGAGAAACTTTGGTAATAATATGACTGGAACCTTAGTAAATATAATTGCAATCATTATTGGAAGTAGTATTGGATTACTTATCCACAAAAGCCTTCCAGATAGATTGGTGAAAGTCACTTTCCAGATCATGGGCTTGTTCACCTTGGTTTTAGGAATGAAGATGGCCTTAGAAAGTCAAAATCTCTTGGTCTTGGTTTTTAGCTTAATTCTAGGCGGAATTGCTGGGACAGCATTAAAAATTGATGATTATGTACAAAGCCTTAGTGACAAATTAAGCGCTAAAGTGGGCGGAAAAAACGAGGATTTCTCTAAAGGATTGATCACTTCATTTTTACTCTTCTGTGTTGGCTCCATGACCATTATTGGTGCCTTGGAGGAGGGCATGAACGGAGACCCTCAACTTTTATTGATTAAATCTCTTATGGATGGATTTTCGAGTATAGCACTCACTGTGGCTTTTGGTTTAGGGGTAATGTTTTCTGTGATTCCTCTGCTTATCTTCCAAGGTGGACTCACCTTATTGGCAGCTTGGCTGGGCTCCTTTCTTCCTGAGATCTATATTATAGAAATAAGTGCGGTAGGAGGACTTATTTTACTCGCTCTTGGACTCAATCTTCTTGAAATTACCAAAGTTAAAATCGTAGACTTATTGCCAGCACTCTTATTCGCTCCTCTGATTCTCTGGTTATATGGCTTTATGCCTTCTTTTTAATATAATGATTGAATACTTTATTGTGACAATTGTTGAATATTCGAATTCTCGCATTAAACCCAATAATCAACTACTCTAGATTCTTCTACTACTTCTTTGATATAAGCTAGAACCTCGAGATGCTCGGGATGCACTCTATATTCCTCCAGTCCTGCTTCATCTTTAAAGCTGGAGCTCAAAACTATATCCATTGCTGCTGGACGAGTAGAAAAGTTTAATCCCACTTCCATTTTCTGCAACGCAGGAATGTGATTCTGTAAGTCGTTTAAAAGCGATGCTAGTTTTTCTAATCTTTCCTGTTTTAGTTCAGCATCTACTGCTTTTAATTTCATCATGACTATATGTTGGAGCATGAGATTGTATTTTTAAGATGAGTAAATAATTTTTCTTTTGCGGCTAAATCATCCATATCCAACCATTCAATATCTTCATTTTTGGTGAACCAAGTCATCTGGCGCTTAGCATATCTTCTGCTATTGGTTTTTACTTTATCCACAGCCCACTCGTAGGTCTCCTCTCCATCTAACCATTTAAAAAACTCACGATATCCAACTGTATTCAATGCATTTAAATCTTTCCGAGGATATAATTGTTTGACCTCCTCTAAAAGCCCTTCAGTAATCATTAAATCTACTCTAAGGTTGATTCTATCGTAAAGTTTGGCCCTATCCTGCTTTAAACCAATCCATTTTATATCAAACCCGCGTTTCTTCTTGGTTCCAAGTCTTAACTTAGAATACTTATCTCCAGTAGTTAAACATACTTCTAAAGCTCTTTTTATCCGGTTTGGATTTTGCAAATCTACTTGCTTATAAAACTCAGGATCATATTTTCTAAGCAACATCCTCAATCCTTCAACTCCATCGTTTTGAAAAACCTCCTCTAAATATGTTCTGGTTTCTTCTGATGGATCAGGTAATTCATCTATACCATAAGCCAATGCATTTAAATATAAGCCAGAGCCTCCTACCGCAATTAACACATCTTGCTTCTCAAAAAGCTTGTGGATTTTAGTAAGAGCTTCCATTTCGTATTTATGAACATTATAAGGCTCTGCGATGCTGATATTCTGAATAAAATGATGAGGAGCTCCTGCTAATTCTTCAGAGGAGGGTACGGCTGTACCAATACACATTTCTTTATAAAACTGTCGTGAATCAGCAGAGATGATTTCAGTTGAAAAAAGTTGAGCGAGTTCTATAGCAAAACGAGTTTTACCCACTGCTGTAGGTCCAGCAATAATGAGGAGCTGTTTCTGAGGAGCTTTCATGGTTTATTTCTTCTTTAAGCCTAATTCCTCAGCCTTTTGAATCATAAACTGAAAAGCGGCTTCATATTCATTGGGAATATCACCATCAAGAATAGCCTCTCTAATGGCATTTTTGATAATTCCAACCTCACGGCAAGGTTTTATATCAAAGGTTTCCATAATCAAGTCCCCATCCACCGGAGGCTGCCAGTTTCTCATTTTATCTTTCTCTTCTATCTCTACCAGCTTTTGTCGCACTATCTGAAAATTATTCAAATATCTCTTTACTTTCTCATGATTCTTTGAAGTAATATCAGCCTCACAAAGTGTCATTAAATCATCAATATCATCACCAGCATCAAATAAAAGGCGTCGTACAGCAGAATCTGTCACAATTTCTTGAGATAAAACTATAGGTCGTAAATGAAGTCGCACCAATTTCTGAACATACTTCATCTTTTCATTCAATGGTAATTTAAGCTGTGCAAAGATTTTCGGAACCATTTTAGCGCCCAGAAATTCATGCCCATGGAAAGTCCAACCATTTCCTTTCTCAAATCTTTTTGTGGCGGGTTTGGCTATATCATGCAATACAGCAGCCCAGCGCAACCACAAATCATTGGTATTGGGAACGATATTATCTAAGACTTGTAATGTGTGATAGAAGTTATCTTTATGACCAACCTTATTCTTGATATCCACACCTTTGAGCAATAACAATTGCGGAAAGATATATTTCAACAAGCCACTCTTATCTAATAGTTTAAAACCAACGGAAGGTTTATCAGCCATAATGATTTTATTCATCTCATCCATCACCCTTTCTTTAGATACAATCTTTATTCTTTCCGCATTTCGAATAATAGAATTAAAAGATTCCTCTTCTATTCTAAATCCCAATTGGGTAGCAAATCTAATGGCTCGCATCATTCTTAAAGGATCATCAGAATAGGTTACATCTGGTTCGAGAGGCGTTCTTAGGATTTTATTCTCTAAATCGGAGATTCCATTAAAAGGATCTACCAATTCACCATAATTTTCTTCACTTAAGCGAAAAGCCATGGCATTTATAGTAAAGTCTCTACGGTTCTGATCATCAATAAGTGTACCGTCTTCCACGATGGGTTTTCGGCTATCCCTTCGATAACTCTCTCGTCGAGCTCCCACAAACTCCACCACCAATTTCTTAGAATCGTCTTGGTATTTAAACATGGCGGTTCCAAAGTTTTTAAAGACTTTGACTTTAATGTCCTCCCCTATTTCTTTAGCTGTGGCTTCTGCCAGTTCTATTCCGCTTCCGATTACGGTAATATCTACATCTTCTGAAGGTCGACCTAAATAAAGATCGCGGACAAATCCTCCAATTACGAAGGCTTCAACATTTAACTGAGAAGCCGATTTTGCAATGGTTTTAAAGATGCTATGTTCGAGTTGTTGATGAACCACTTGATATCTGTATTAATATAATTTGCAAAAGTAAGAAACATTGGGGATTGATTTCGTATAGATTCTATAATAGAATCCTAATTATTGAGGAGTTTCCTTTACTCCATCCTCCTCATTTTTCACGGCATTCAATTCCGCTTTATTCTTTTCTTCTTCTTGCTTTTTTCTTTCTCTTCGCTTCTGATTTTGAAACAGCTCTTCTAAATTATTAAATTCTTTGCGATAGAATATACCAACTCCCTGAGTATAAGGCGAAGTATTATCCAATAAGTCAACAGTGTTGGTTCTGTTAAAAGCTTTCAGTCTAAGTCTACCGTCTTTAGTGATTTTTACCTCCACATTGATATCTCCCACTATACTGGAAGTATTTGCTGTATTGGGATTATCCTGCACATTCTGATAGCCAAAATTCCCATCTATAGTTACGCGTTCATCAAATAACTGCGTACTTAATGCAACTTCTACTTCTTCATTGGTCAAATCCCCTCCAGGCCGATAATTAATACCAATGTCCACATCTTTACTAATTTGCGACAACCAGTTACTTACCTGATTAGCAACAATTTGCAAGGATGTCCCACCTACAGTATTGGCTAAATCACTATTCCCAGTTCCAGTTGTAAAACTAAAAGTATTGAGTACTAAAAGCGACAGCATCTGCTGTGACATTTCAGAAGGATTCGTTGTGTCAATCTTAGTAAAAACATATTGTTTTACTTCCTCAGTAGAATTCGGAAGGTCGAACCTAAATTTCACATTTGG
The DNA here is from genome assembly GCF_013166655.1 of Lentimicrobium sp. L6. Classification (NCBI taxonomy): domain Bacteria; kingdom Pseudomonadati; phylum Bacteroidota; class Bacteroidia; order Bacteroidales; family Lentimicrobiaceae; genus Lentimicrobium; species Lentimicrobium sp. L6. The sequence goes on along the minus strand of NZ_JABKCA010000077.1, from coordinate 1,640 downwards.
ATTCATAATAGGACCAGTAAGCCCAATCATACAATCCACAGGAACTCTATTTCTATAGGAGGAATCTTGATCTAAGCCCAAACTATTTAGGCTAGTTTTTACCGTATATTTTGCGGTCATCCCCAAGGTACCATTATATGGGTCACCAGTCCAGCTAATGGTTCCTCCTTCATTGAGTACAAATCTACGATTCAACAAGTTTCGAATTTTAAAGAAGAATACCCCATTCGACACTCTATAATCACCTGACATTCTAAAATTTCCAGTTCTAGAAAGGTTCATGTTTAAATCGCCAGAACCTTGAGCCTGTATGAGGCCCAACTGTGAAGGAAGTGAAATATTCACATTAGCCTCCGGAGTAATAGATAAATCCATATTCAAAGAAAATGATGACAACTTTGGCTTAAATTGTTTTGCATTTTGGGCCTCTGTGGTATCTTTACTATTTTTGAAAACAATAAAGCTATTATCAGAAACGCCAAGAGATGTATTTATAGGAATACTGATATTGGTTCCGTTTTTTGAGGTAGCATCTATATCTAAAAATACATTGTCGAATGGTCCACTTATGGCAATTTCACCATCCACTATAGCTTTTCCATAAAACAACTCATTCATTCCTTTTGAAGTGTTTAATGCCACAAAATTGATAGGCTTCACTTTTAAATTAACTCCAAAATTACGAAGCCGTTCATGACTTAGTCCGCCTTGTAATACTGCCTTATTACCCACCGTATCAAATAAAACCACTTCGTTAAAGCCTAGCATTTCATTGTCCAAATTCAAAGTTCCGGATAATGAGTACAAAGTATTTAGGTATTTGATTCTAAATTGAGTACGTGCTAAATCTAAACGTCCAGATAAGTTTGGTTTTAAAAAATTTCCTTTCAACCTAATTTCACCAGTAGCTCTTCCTTCCAAATCAGATACAAATTCTTTTAAAAAAGGATTTAGAAAATTAATGCTAAGGTTATGAACAGACACATCCATATCTATCTGATTATCTATCTCTTCTGGATAATAGAAACCTTCTAGATAAAGAGGCTTAAAACTTCCTTTGCTACCTTGCTTTTCCAAGTTGATATTTAAAAACACAGATCGATCTGTATTCCACGTAGATTTGATTTCAGCATCTCCTAAATGCTCCTCGTTTAAAGTAAAGTCGACTAATTTCAAGTTGGCTAAGAAATTGATATTATTATAAACATCTATCAATTCGAAGCTTCCCGTTAAAAAGCCTTTAAATGCGAGTCCTGCTTGAGCGGTGAGAATATTAAGAGTAGAAATATTAAAGTTCTTAAATTGCATTAAAAAGCTCTCATCTAGGGTATCAGAGATAGCACCATTTATTAATACGCTTTGGTGGGCAGACCGAAACTCTAAGCTATCGAATACCAAATCATTATCAATCAATGTCAAATGACCATTATTGGTGGTACTCCAAACTGAATCATAAATCACCATATCTGCATTTTCTAGAAAAACATCAATTTTATCCGTATTTTTCAAAGCAGCTAAACCATTAATTTTACCCTTATTCAATGCTTCTGTATTTAAATTATACCAATTGATATTAAAAAAGGCACTGTCTTGATTCAGCTTTACGTTTAATAATAATTGATCTAGTCCTAATTTAAGAG